>NZ_JBSGIW010000004.1:0-153015 GCF_053605265.1 Streptomyces sp. NPDC003943
TTTTGTGTGTGTTTTGTTGTTTGTTTTGCTATCGCGTGGGGTGGGCCTCGGGGGGTGGGCCCCCCTCCGGGGCGGGGCCGCCCCCCCCACCCCCCCCCGCCCCCCGGGCCCTCGCGTGTCGCTGGGGTGCCTACAGCTGACCGATGACGTAGTCGATGCAGGCCGTGAGCGCCCGCACGTCCGCCGGGTCGATCGCCGGGAACATCGCGATGCGCAGCTGGTTGCGGCCCAGCTTGCGGTACGGCTCGGTGTCCACGATGCCGTTGGCGCGCAGCGCCTTGGCGACGGCGGCGGCGTCGATGTCGTCGGAGAAGTCGATCGTGCCGATGACCTGCGAGCGCTTCGCCGGGTCGGTGACGAACGGCGTCGCGTACTTGGACTCCTCGGCCCAGCCGTACAGCGCGTCCGAGGACTCCTTCGTACGGGCCACGGCCCAGTCCAGACCGCCCTGGCCGTTGATCCACTTCAGCTGCTCGTTGAGCAGGAAGAGGGTCGCGAGGGCCGGGGTGTTGTACGTCTGGTTCTTCAGCGAGTTGTCGATCGCGGTCGGCAGGCTGAAGAACTCCGGGATGTGCCGGCCCGACTCGTGGATCTTCTTCGCGCGCTCGAGCGCGGCCGGCGAGAACGCGGCCAGCCACAGGCCGCCGTCGGCGGCGAAGGACTTCTGCGGGGCGAAGTAGTAGACGTCCGTCTCGGTGATGTCGACCGGCAGACCGCCGGCGCCCGAGGTCGCGTCGACCAGCACGAGCGCGCCCTCGTCGGCGCCCGCGACCCGCTTCAGCGGGGCGGCGACACCGGTGGAGGTCTCGTTGTGGGTGAAGGCGTAGACGTCGACGCCCGCCTCGGCGACCGGCTCCGGGTGGGTGCCCGGGTCGGAGGAGACGACGGTCGGCTCGGCCAGCCACGGGGCCAGCTTCGCGGCCTTCGCGAACTTCGACGAGAACTCGCCGAAGGTGAGGTGCTGCGACTTGTTCTCGATGAGACCGTGCGTCGCGATGTCCCAGAAGGCGGTCGAGCCGCCGTTGCCCAGGATCACCTCGTAGCCCTCGGGCAGCGAGAACAGGTCACTGATGCCGGCACGCACCTCGCCGACCAGGTTCTTGACCCGGGCCTGGCGGTGGGAGGTACCGAGGTAGGAGGTGCCGGTGGCGGCCAGGGCGTCCAGCGCCTCCGTACGCACCTTGGAGGGGCCCGCGCCGAAACGGCCATCGGCGGGCTTCATGTCAGCGGGAATCTGGATATCGGCCACGAGGCGGAGCGTATCGGGTCGGGAGAGCGGGATTGCAGGATGTCCGCCCGTTGGGACGACGGCTGAGACATTCTGTAGTCGTGGGATCACACAAGAATTCGGCGGGGGAGAGGGCGCGCGAGCGGGCGGGCGGGAGGGCGCGGGAGCAGGCGGCGGAGCCGGGCGGCGAGCTGGCGCACGCGCTGCGCGCCGCCGTGTCCGGCGACGTCGACTTCTCCGCCACCGCCCGCGCCCTGACCTCGATGGACGCCTCCAACTACCGGCGCGTCCCGCTCGGCGTGGTCGCCCCGCGCGACGCCGACGACGTCGCCGCCGCCCTCGCCGTCTGCCGTACGCACGGGGTGCCGGTCGTCGCCCGCGGCGGCGGCACCTCCATCGCCGGGCAGGCCACCGGCACGGGCGTCGTGCTCGATCTCACCCGCCACATGCGGGGCGTCGTGTCCCTCGACCCCGAGGCGCGCACCGCCGTCGTCCGGCCCGGACTCGTCCTGGACCGGCTGCGGGACGCGGCCCGCCCGTACGGTCTGACCTTCGGCCCCGACCCGTCCACGCACAGCCGCTGCACCCTCGGCGGAATGATCGGCAACAACGCGTGCGGCGCGCACTCCGTGGCGTGGGGGACGACCGCCGACAACGTCCGGGCCCTGGACGCCGTGACGTACGGCGGTCGGCGGCTCTCCCTCGGGAAGAAGTGGCAGGGCGCGCCGGCCGGGCTGCGGGAGCTGGTGGAGAGCCGGCTCGCCCTGCTGCGCACCGGCTACCCGGAGGGCCTGCCGCGCCGCATCTCCGGATACGCGCTCGACGCGCTGCTGCCGGAGCGCGGCGCGGACGTGGCGCGCTTCTTCTGCGGGAGCGAGGGCACGCTCGGCGTGGTGACGGAGGCGACGGTGCGGCTCGTGCCGCTGCCGGCCGAACCCGCACTGGTGGTCCTCGGGTACGCGGACGAGAGCGCGGCCGCGGACGCGGCGGCCGGGCTGCTGCGGTTCGGGCCGCTGACCGTCGAGGGCATGGCCACGGATCTCGTACGGGACGGGGCGGCGGCCGGGCTGCCGCGCGGCGGGGCCTGGCTGTTCGTCGAGATGGACGGCGCGGGACCGGCTGCCGGACTGGTGCGGGCGGCGGACGCCCTGGACGCCCTGGTGGTGCGGGACCCGGCGGGGCAGCGGGCGCTGTGGCGGATCCGCGAGGACGCGGCGGGTACGGCCACGAGGATGCCGGACGGCGGGGAGGCGTGGCCGGGCTGGGAGGACTGCGCGGTGCCGCCGGCCCGCCTCGGCTCGTACCTCCGCGAATTCCGTGCGCTGCTGCGGGGGTTCGGGCTGCGAGGCGTGCCGTACGGGCACTTCGGTGACGGCTGCGTCCATGTCCGCATCGACTTCGACCTGTGGACGCGGGAGGGCGTGGCACGCTTCCGGGAGTTCTCGGCGGAGGTCGCCGACCTGGTGGTGGCGCACGGCGGTTCGCTGTCCGGCGAGCACGGGGACGGGAAGGCGCGCGCGGAGCTGCTGCCGAAGATGTACGGGGACGAGCTCGTCGCCGTGTTCGGCGCGGTCAAGGACCTGTGGGACCCGGACGGCGGTCTGAACCCGGGAATGCTGGTGCGGCCGGAGCCGCTGGACTCGGGGCTGAGGTTCACCGGGCTGCCGGTCGTGGGGCAGGGTGCGGGGCACGGTGCCGGGCGGGGCGCGGGAGCGGTGGCTCGTCTCGGGCGGGAGGCGGCCCGGTGCGTGGGCGTCGCCAAGTGCCGCTCCGACGAGCCGAGTTCGGGCCCGGGCGTGATGTGCCCCTCGTACCGGGCCACCGGCGAGGAGAAGCACTCCACGCGCGGCCGGGCGCGCCTGCTCCACGAGATGGCGCTCGGCGAGACGATCACCGACGGGCTGCGCTCGGAGGAGGTCCGGGACGCCCTCGACCTGTGCCTGTCCTGCAAGGGCTGCCGCAGCGACTGCCCCGTGGGCGTCGACATGGCGGCGTACAAGGCGGAGTTCCTGCACGGTCACTACGCCGGGCGGCGGGCGTGGAAACGGCCGCGCTCGCACTGGACGATGGGCGGACTGCCGCACTTGCTCGACCTGTTCGGGCGCGGGCTGAACGTGGCCATGGGGCTGCCGTTCGCCGCGAGGATCGCGGGCGTCACGCCGGAACGCGCCATGCCGAGGGTGGCCGGACAGTCCTTCGTGTCCTGGTTCGGCGAACGCGCCTCGGACCGCCCGCCCGCGCTCACCCTCTGGCCGGACACCTTCACCGACCACCTCGCCCCGCAGGTCGGCGCCGCGGCGGTCCGGGTCATGGAGGCGGCGGGCCTCGGGGTGGCGCTGCCGCCGGGGCGGGTCTGCTGCGGGCTCACGTACGTGTCGACGGGCCGGCTCGACGCGGCGCGCCGGGTCATGCGCCGGACGCTGGACGTCATGGCGGGTGGGGCTGGGGGTGCGGATGCGGGTGCCGGTGCGTCCGGGGCCGAGCCCGGGGGAGCCCTGGACCTGCCGGTGGTCGTCCTGGAACCCTCCTGCGCGGCGGCCCTGCGCACCGACCTCCCCGAGCTGCTGCCCGACGACCCGCGCGCGGTCCGGCTCGCCGCGTCCGTCCGCACCTTCGCCGAGGCCCTGGAGGAACTCGCCCCCGACTGGTCTCCGCCCCGCGTCGACCGCCCGGTCGCCGGCCAGACCCACTGCCACCAACACGCGGTCCTCGGCGACGCGGCGGAGCGGCGCCTCCGCCGACGCGCCGGACTGACCGGCGAGCTGGCGGGCGGCTGCTGCGGCCTGGCGGGCGACTTCGGCTTCGAACCGGGGCACTACGAGGTGTCGATGGCCTGCGCGGAGGACCAGCTGCTGCCCGCGCTGCGGGCCGCGCCGGCGGACGCGGTGGTCCTGGCGGACGGCTTCTCCTGCCGTACGCAGATCGCGCACGCGACCCAGGACCGCCACCCGCGCCACGTGGCGGAGGTCCTGGCGGAGGCGCTCGACGAGGCGCCGCGGGAGTGACTAGCCGATGCTCAGAGCATCCTCGGCGTTGTCCACCCACGGGGTGACGGAGGACTTGTCCGAGACGTTGAAGCCGGGCGTGGCGGCCTTGAGCGGCGTCTGCGTCAGGTCGGAGTCGGTGTCCATGGTCATCCTGACGTACGACACGGTCTTGCTGCCCGCGCCGGCGGCGCCGCCCATCAGGCCCGCGTACGCCGACTGCCCCGGCTCCAGCCGCAGCGCGTCGTCGATGCCGGGCGCGGTGCCCACCTGGTGCGCCGCCCCGTCGAGATCGCCGAAGGTCACGATCGGGTGCCCGATCGCCCGGCACGCCTTGCCGGACTTGTTGGTGATCTTCAGCAGGTAGCTGCTGGTGGTGGGCTCCGCGAGCTCCGCCTTGAACGTCACGTCGAAGGTGCTGCACGGGAAGACGTCGTAGTCGGGGTCGGTCGACGGCTTCGCGGTCTTGGTGGGCGCGGTGGTCGGCTTCGGCGCCTTGGGCTTGGGCGCGTCCGTCTTCGGCGACTTCGTCGGCGCGTCCGTCTTCGGCGCGCCGGGCTTGGCGGAGGACGTGGCGGACGGCGCGGCGGGGGTGGTCGGCGCGCCGGCCGCGCCGTCCTCGGACGGCCCACAGGCGGTCAGGCCGAGCGCGGACACGGCGACGAGGACGGCGGCGGCTCTGCGGACGGTGCTCATGGTGGTTCTCCCCCGATGACGACGCGCGTGCGCAGTGCTCGCGCTGTGGTGAGGACCAGGATCCCGTGGCAGCTTCACAACTTGGTGACGACGCCTTTCCGAATTCACCACGGTTCGGCGCGGGGCGGAGTGCCGGCCCGGACCGACCGGGCCGGCACCGGTCAGCGTGTCGGCCCGTCAGGTCCCGTCGGCCCGTCAGGTCCCGTCGGTTCGGCGGGTCGCGTCGGCCCGGTGGCGTAGGCGAGCGGGGGCGCGATGGCCTGCGCGTCCGCGCCCTCCCCCACCCACAGCCCGATGAACAGCGCGGCTGTCGCCTCGACGAGCCCGGCCCGCGCGAGCCCGCCCCCGGCCAACGGCTCGCAGCCCGCGTCCTGCACCAGCCGGTGCACCAGCGCCAGGGCCGCCGGATCGTCACCGCAGACCGGCACGGCGAGGCGGCGCCCGTCGAAGACGGGCGGGTCCATGCGCCACACGTCCTCGTGGCAGAGGTTGAACGCCTTCACGACATGCGCCTTCTGCGCTTCCGCGGCGAGCCGGGCGGCGGCCGACGGCCCGCCGTCGCCATCCGTGCGCAGGACGAACCCGGGCCCCACCGGGTTCGAGCAGTCCACCAGTACCTTCCCGTCGAGGACGTCGCTCAGCTCCCGTACGACTTCCTGCCCGACGCCGTACGGCAACGCCACCAGCACCACCTCCCCGAACTCCGCGGCCTCACGAAGGCCCCCGGCCCCGGCCCCGCCGCCGAGGCGCTCGGCGAGCGCCTCGGCCCGCCGCCGGTCCCGGCCGCCGACGAGCACGTGATGACCGGCGCGAACCCAGTGGGCGGCGAGGGCGTGGGCCATGTTTCCGTTTCCAAGTACCCCGATCTGCACGGAGGTTCCCCCTTCTGGTCGTTCCGCTGACTAGCCGGCAAGGCGACCGTAGGACGCCCGTCGGGCACCATCTGGTGCCTGACGATCTGGTACGTGTGAAGGGTGACGACCGACGCCGACGCCTCCGCCTTCATCGCCGACTGCCGCGCCCGCCTCGCCTTCGACCTCCTCGCCAACACCTGGAACCCGGTGGTCCTCTGGAGCCTCCGTGACGGCCCGCTGCGCCCGCGCGAGCTGCGCGACCGCATCGGCGGCATCCGCCCCAAGGTCCTCACGGAGACCCTCCGCCGCCTGGAGTCCCACGGTCTGGTCGAGCGCCGGGCGTACGCGGAGTCGCCGCCTCGCGTCGACTACGGACTCACCGCGCTCGGCACGACCCTGCTGGCTCCGATCGACGCCCTCGGCGCCTGGGCCTTCGAACACGGCGACGAGGTCGTGGATGCGTTGGAGCGGAGCGGGCGCGGCTGACGTCGCCTACCGTTCGCCCTCTCCCGCGATCTGCCGCGCCATCTCCACCAGTTCCCCCGTCGCCGGGTGCCGGTCGCCGTCCCGCCAGGCGAGCAGGACCGGGAGGGGTGGTGCGTCGGGCAGGGGGCGGTAGGCGACGCCCGGGTGGGGGTGGAGGGCGGCGGTGGAGGCGGCGGAGACGCCGATGCCGCGGCCGGCGGCGATCGCGGTGAGCCAGTCGTCGGTGTTGGCGACGGTGAGGGTGGAGCGGGGGCGGGCGGCCGGGGGCCAGAGGTCGAGGGTGGTGGTGCCGGACACCGGGTTGAGGATCGCGGTCTGCGTCGCCAGCTCGGCCAGGGTCAGCGTGTCGCGCGTGGCGAGCGGGCTGTCCGCGGGCACCGCCGCCACCCGCCGTTCGGTGAGGAGTTCCTCGGCGGCCAGGCCGGGGATCTCCACCGGTCCGCGGAGCAGCGCCGCGTCGACCTCGCCGCGCAGCAGGCCGGCCGTGCGGTCGTCGATGCGGAGGAGTTCGAGCGGGGTCCCGGGGTGTTCGCGCTGCCAGCGGCGCAGCAGGGGCGTGGTGTACGGGCCGAAGGCCGACCAGGCGTGGCCGAGGCGCAGCGGCCGGTGGTGGAGCCGTGCGGGGTCGACGGCCGCGTCGAACGCGGCGACGGCCGCCGCGGCCCGGTCGCGGACGTCGCGTCCCTCGGGTGTGAGCGACACGTGGTGGGTGGAGCGGTCGACGAGCCGCGCCCCCATGTGCTTCTCGAGCGCCGCGAGGGTGCGGGACACGGCGGGCTGGGTGAGGTGGAGCCGGGCGGCGGCCCGGGTCAGGTTCCCCTCCTCCGCGATGGCCAGAAAGCAGCGGAGGTGGCGGAGCTCGATGCTCGTGCGGCTCATGCGTGCGGAGCATAAGCGCAGCCCAATCGGCATTTCCCGCGCCGCGCGGGTGCTCGTAGCGTGAAGGGTGGAGTCCTGAACCAGCGGTGCATTACTCTGGACTTCAGGGTCCATTCCAGTGGACTCGGATCGTGATCAAGGCAAGGAGCACGCCGGTGGACAGCCCGGTCAAGGACATACCCGCGGCCTCAGCCACCGCCCCCGCGCCCACCGCACGCGCGGCGGCGCCCGCCACCGCATCCGCCGCCGCGCCCGCGCCCGTCACCCGTACCGGCACCGGCCGTCTCGGGCCCGTCGCCCTCGTCGTCGCCGGCGGCCTCTCCGTACAGTTCGGCTCCGCCGTCGCCGTCCTCCTCATGCCCCGCGCCGGCGCCCTCGGCGTCGTCACCCTGCGGCTCGTCCTCGCCGCCGCCGTGCTCCTGATCGCCTGCCGGCCCAAGGTCCGCGGCTACAGCCGCGCCGACTGGGGCACCGTGCTCGCCTTCGGCGCCGCCATGTCCGGCATGAACATCCTCTTCTACCTCTCCGTCGACCGGATCCCGCTCGGCGCCGCCGTCACCCTGGAGGTGCTCGGCCCGCTCGTGCTCTCCGTCGTCGCCTCCCGCCGCCTGGTCAACCTCCTCTGGGCCGGCCTCGCCCTCGTCGGCGTCGCCCTCCTCAGCGGCGTCACCAGCGGCGGCCTCGACCGGCTGAACCCGGCCGGCGCCGGCTTCGCGCTCGCCGCCGGCGCCATGTGGGCGACGTACATCGTCTTCAGCGCCCGGACCGGCCGCCGCTTCCCGCAGGCCGACGGCCTCGCCCTCGCCATGGCCTTCGGCGCGGTGATCAGCCTGCCGTTCGGCATCACGGAGGCGGGCGACCGGCTCCTCGTCCCGTCGACGATCGGCCTGGGCCTCGCCGTCGCGCTGATGTCCTCGGTCCTGCCGTACACCCTCGAACTGCTCGCCCTGCGCCGCCTCCCGGCCCCCACCTTCGCCGTCCTCATGAGCCTGGAACCGGCCATCGCCGCCACCGCCGGCTTCCTCGTCCTGCACCAGGCGCTCGACCTGACGGACGCGCTCGCGATCGCACTCGTCATCGCGGCGAGCATGGGCGCGGTCCGGACCCAGGTGGCCCGCCCGTCCCGTTCGTCCCGCCGGTCCCGCTGACTCAGTGCCGGCCGCGACTACCGGTCCGCTTGCGGTTACGGGAGAGCAGGACGCCCGCCGTCAGGAGCACCACCGCTCCCGCCGCGGCCCCGGCGGACCCGCTGCCCGTGTCCGCCAGGCTGCCGCCGGGCGAGGTGGACGAGGGTGAGACCGTCGGCGTCGAGGTCGCGGTGGGGGTCTGCTTCGTCGGCGTCGAGGTCGGTGTCGGGGTCGGCTTCGGCGTCGGCTTCGCCGGCTTCAGGACCTTGACCACGAGCTCGTCCTGGTCGTTCTCCTTCACCTTGTCGCCTGTCGGCGGCGTGTACAGCCGCGCCAGCACCTTGTGCGTCTTCCCCGCCGCGCCCTCGGCGAAGTTCCAGGTGAAGGGGAAGGACACGCTCTTGCCGGGCGCGAGGTCCGCGTACTCCTCGCAGATCGCCGTGCCCGGGTCCCACCAGCAGCGCTTGTCGTTGTTCTTCGGCACGTTGTCGTACCCGTTGTAGACCGCCACGACGACCTCGGCGGCCGTGCCCGGGCCGTTGTTGGTGACGACGAGCTCGGTCGTGAAGTCCTTCCCGGGGCGTACGGACGCCGAGCCCGGCTTCCAGGTGACGGCGAGGTCGGCGCCTTCGACGGCCGTGACCGTGGCGGTCGCGGTGTCGTTCCCCGGCTCGGTGTCGGTCGCGCCGACCGGGGTGACCGTGCCGGTGAGGGTGAGTTCGCGGCCGACGGGCACGTCCTCGTCGACCCGGAGCGCGACGGGCAGGCCCTCCGCGCCCGGGGCCAACGGCTTCTGGCCGGGGCAGGTGAACGACCGGCCGTCGGCGCTCGGCCTGCAGCCGAACCCGCTGCCGGTCGCCGCGTACGTGATCCCGGCGGGCAGCCGGACCGTCACGTCCAGCTTCTCCACCGCACCCGACACGACCCTGCCGCCGACCCGGAGGTCGAAGTAGCCGCCGGGTACGACCGAGGCCAGGCTCGTCCTGAGCGAGGCCGCCACGTCGACCGGGTCCGCGGCCGGCGCCGCAGGCGCGGCCGGCGCCGCAGGCGCGGCCGGGGCCGCAGACGGGGCCGGGGCGGCAGTCTTGTCCGGGGGAGTCGTCGGGTCCGCCTGAGCCGCCGTGACCGGAACGGTCAGGAGGAGAGCGGCCGTTGCGCCGACCGCTGCCGTTCTGAAGCGCATGACCTGTCCTTGCCCGTGCGTAGAAGCTGCTGGGACGAAGGTTGGACAACCGGTCATGGCCGGGGGTTGTACGGCAGGGCCCGGAGCCGGCCGCGGAGCCGCCGTGGGAAGCGTGGGCGTACCTCGCCGTGATGACTCCGGCCGCCTTGCCGAAATCAAAAAGCAAGCACGCTTGATTGTTTCTGTCCCGGCTGCCATGCTCCTCACGCACGTCCGTGACCCGCCCGTCCCCGAGGGGAGCGCTCCGTGTCCGACCCCGCTGCGGTGCTCGACGACCTACGTGTCGAGAGCGAGGAAGTCGACGCCCTGGTCAGCGACTTGACCGCCGAACAGTGGGCCGCGCCCACGCCGGCGCCGCGCTGGACCGTCGCCCATCAGATCGCCCACCTCGCCTGGACCGACGCCGCCGCGCTGCTCGCCGCGACCGACCCCGAGGCGTTCGCCGCCGAGGCGCGGAAGGCGCTCGACGCGCCCGACCGCTTCGTCGACGACGGCGCCGAGGAGGGCGCCGCGCTGCCGCCCGCCGAGCTGCTGGCCCGCTGGCGCGAGGGCCGCGACCGGCTCCACCGGGTGCTGCGCGAGGCGCCGCCCGGCACCCGCTTCCCCTGGTACGGGCCCGCCATGAGCGCCGTGTCGCTCGCGACCGCCCGCCTCATGGAGACCTGGGCGCACGGCCAGGACGTGGCCGACGCCCTCGGAGTCGTACGCCGGCCGACCGCCCGGCTGCGGCACATCGCGTGGATCGGGCTGCGGGCGCGCGACTACGCGTACCTGGTGCGCGGCCTCACCCCGCCCGCCGAGCCCTTCCGCCTCGAACTCACCCCGCCCGAGGGGGTCTCGGCGGGTGTGCCGGACGCCGGCGAGGTGTGGGCGTACGGACCCGAGGACGCGCCCCAGCTCGTCACCGGACCCGCCCTCGACTTCTGCCTCCTGGTGACCCAGCGCGTCCACCGCGCCGACACCGCGCTCGTCGCGCACGGCGCCGACGCGGAGGAGTGGCTCGGCATCGCCCAGGCCTTCGCCGGGCCGGCGGGTCAGGGGCGGCCGCCGAAGGGGGCGGACGCGTGATCCTCCGTATCGGCAACGCGTCGGGCTTCTACGGTGACCGCTTCGACGCCGTCAAGGACATGCTGACCGGGGGCGGGCCCGACGGCCGGCTCGACGTCCTCACCGGGGACTACCTCGCCGAGCTGACCATGCTCATCCTCGGCCGCGACCTGCTCAAGGACCCCTCCGCCGGTTACGCCAGGACCTTCCTGCGCCAGATGGAGGAGGGCCTCGGGCTCGCCCACGAGCGCGGCACCCGCATCGTCACCAACGCCGGCGGCCTCAACCCGGCCGGTCTCGCCGACGCCCTGCGCGCGCTCGCCGAGCGGCTCGGCATACCGGTCCGCGTCGCCCACGTCGAGGGCGACCGGCTCCCGCCGCGGCCCGGCGTGCTGGCGGCCAACGCCTATCTCGGCGGCGGCGGGATCGCCGCCTGTCTCGCCGCCGGCGCGGACGTCGTCGTCACCGGCCGGGTCACCGACGCGGCCCTCGTCACCGGGCCCGCGCAGTGGTTCTTCGGCTGGGGCCCGGAGGCGTACGACGAGCTGGCGGGCGCGGTCGTCGCCGGTCACGTCCTGGAGTGCGGCACCCAGGCGACCGGCGGCAACTACGCCTTCTTCCAAGGCCATGACGTGCGCCGCCCCGGCTTCCCCCTCGCGGAACTCCACGCGGACGGCACCGCCGTCATCACCAAGCACCCCGGCACCGGCGGTCTCGTCGACGTCGGCACGGTCACCGCCCAGCTCCTCTACGAGACGGCCGGCGCCCGCTACCCCGGCCCCGACGTGACCGCCCGCCTCGACACGGTCCGGCTCACCCAGGAGGGCCCCGACCGCGTCCGCGTCGAGGGCGTACGGGGCGAGGCACCGCCCCCGACGCTCAAGGCGGGCCTGTGCCGGCTCGGCGGCTTCCGCAACGAGGTCGTGTTCGTGCTCACCGGACTCGACATCGAGGCGAAGGCGGAGCTCGTGCGGGAGCAGCTCGGCGACGTCCTGGCGAAGGACCCGCCCGCCGAGGTCCGTTGGGAGCTCGCCCGCACCGACCGCGCGGACGCCGGCACCGAGGAGACCGCCAGCGCCCTGCTCCGGCTCGTGGTCCGCGACCCCGACCCCGACAAGGTCGGCCGCACCCTGACCGGGGCCGCGATCGAACTGGCCCTCGCGAGCTACCCCGGCTTCCACGTCACCGCCCCGCCCGGCAAGGGTGCCCCCTACGGGGTCTTCGAAGCCGCGTCCGTGCCCGTGGAAGAGGTCCCGCACACGGCCGTGCTGCCCGACGGGACCCGCGCCCCCGTCCCCGTACCGCCGCGGACCCGGCCCCTCGAACCCGTACCGGACCCGGAGATCCCGCCGCCGCTGCCGCCGGGGCCGACCCGGCGCGCGCCGCTCGGCCTCGTGGCCGGCGCCCGCAGCGGCGACAAGGGCGGCGACGCCAACGTCGGCGTCTGGACCCGCACGGCCGAGGAGTGGCGCTGGCTCGTGCACACCCTCACCGTCGAGCGCTTCCGCGCACTGCTGCCGGAGACGGCGGACCTGCCGGTCGAGCGGCACGTGCTGCCCGAACTGCGCGCGCTCAACTTCACGATCACCGGGATCCTCGGCGAGGGCGTCGCCTCCCGGGCCCGGTTCGACCCGCAGGCCAAGGCCCTCGGCGAATGGCTGCGCTCCCGCCACCTCGACATCCCGGAGGTACTGCTGTGACCGTCCTCGCCTCCGCCCTCGACACCGGCGGACCGGAGTACGCGGCCCACCGCGCCGCCATGCTCGACAAGCTGGCCGACCTCGACGCCGAGCACGCCAAGGCGCTCGCGGGCGGCGGCGAGAAGTACACCGAACGCCACCGGCGGCGCGGCAAGCTGCTCGCCCGCGAGCGGATCGAACTCCTCGTCGACCCCGACACCCCCTTCCTGGAGCTGTCGCCGCTCGCCGCCTGGGGCAGCGACTATCCCGTAGGGGCGTCCCTGGTCACCGGCATCGGGGTGATCGAGGGCGTCGAGTGCGTGATCACCGCCAACGACCCCACGGTGCGCGGTGGGGCGTCCAACCCGTGGACGCTGAAGAAGGCCCTGCGCGCCAACGAGATCGCGTACGCCAACCGCCTCCCCGTCGTCTCGCTCGTCGAGTCCGGCGGTGCGGACCTGCCCTCCCAGAAGGAGATCTTCATCCCGGGCGGGGCGCTCTTCCGCGACCTCACCCGGCTCTCCGCCGCCGGCATCCCGACCGTCGCGGTCGTCTTCGGCAACTCGACGGCGGGCGGCGCGTACGTCCCCGGCATGTCCGACCACACGGTGATGATCAAGGAGCGGTCGAAGGTCTTCCTCGGCGGCCCGCCGCTCGTGAAGATGGCGACGGGGGAGGAGAGCGACGACGAGTCGCTCGGCGGCGCCGAGATGCACGCCCGGACCAGCGGACTCGCCGACCACTACGCCGTCGACGAGCACGACGCGCTGCGCCAGGCCCGCCGGATCGTCGCCCGCCTCAACCACCGCAAGGCGCACGCCGACCCGGACGCGCTGACGGTCGAGCCGCCGAAGTACGCCGAGGAGGAGCTGCTCGGGATCGTGCCGGGCGACCTCAAGACGCCGTTCGACCCGCGTGAGGTGATCGCGCGGATCGTGGACGGCTCGGACTTCGACGAGTTCAAGCCGCTGTACGGGCCGAGCCTGGTGACCGGCTGGGCACGGCTGCACGGCTACCCGGTCGGCATCCTCGCCAACGCGCAGGGCGTGCTGTTCAGCGCCGAGTCGCAGAAGGCCGCCCAGTTCATCCAGTTGGCGAACCAGCGCGACATCCCGCTGCTCTTCCTGCACAACACCACCGGCTACATGGTCGGCAAGGAGTACGAGCAGGGCGGCATCATCAAGCACGGCGCCATGATGATCAACGCGGTGTCGAACTCCCGCGTGCCCCATGTGAGCGTCCTGATGGGCGCGTCGTACGGGGCCGGGCACTACGGCATGTGCGGCCGGGCCTACGACCCGCGCTTCCTCTTCGCCTGGCCGAGCGCCAAGTCCGCCGTCATGGGCCCACAGCAGCTCGCGGGCGTGCTGTCGATCGTGGCGCGCGCTTCGGCCGCCGCGAAGGGGCAGCCGTACGACGAGGAGGCGGACGCGGGGCTGCGCGCGCTCGTCGAGGCGCAGATCGAGGCGGAGTCGCTGCCCGTGTTCCTCTCCGGGCGGCTGTACGACGACGGGGTGATCGACCCGCGCGACACGCGCACGGTCCTCGGGCTCTGCCTGTCCGCGATCCACACGGCACCGGTCGAGGGCGCGCGCGGCGGCTTCGGCGTCTTCCGAATGTGAGGCCCACCGCATGATTTCCTCTGTCCTTGTGGCGAACCGCGGCGAGATCGCCTGCCGGATCTTCCGCACCTGCCGTGACCTGGGCGTCTCCACGGTGGCCGTGTACTCCGACGCGGACGCCGGCGCCCTGCACGTACGGGAGGCGGACGCGGCCGTGCGGCTGCCGGGCGCGACACCCGCGGAGACGTATCTGCGCGGCGACCTGGTCGTGGCGGCCGCGCTCGCGGCGGGCGCGGACGCCGTGCACCCCGGCTACGGCTTCCTCTCCGAGAACAAGGAGTTCGCGGAGGCGGTGACGGCCGCCGGCCTGGTCTGGATCGGGCCGCCGCCGGCCGCGATCGAGGCCATGGCGTCGAAGACCCGCGCCAAGGAACTCCTCGGCGTGGCGCCGCTCGACCTGGCCACGCTCACCGAGGCCGACCTGCCGGTGCTGGTGAAGGCGGCGGCGGGCGGCGGCGGCCGCGGCATGCGCGTCGTCCGCGAACTCGACTCGATGGAAGGGGAGTTGTCGGCCGCCTCCGCCGAGGCGCTGAGCGCGTTCGGGGACGGCGAGGTGTTCGTCGAGCCGTACGTGGAGCACGGCCGGCACGTCGAGGTGCAGATCCTCGCCGACACGCACGGCACCGTCTGGACGCTCGGCACCCGCGACTGCTCCCTCCAGCGCCGCCACCAGAAGGTCGTCGAGGAGGCCCCGGCGCCCGGCCTGCCGGCGTCGCTCGTCGACGAGCTGTACGAGCGGTCGGCGGCCGCGGCGAAGGCCGTCGGGTACGCCGGCGCGGGCACGGTCGAGTTCCTCGTCGCCCACGGCCGGGCCCACTTCCTGGAGATGAACACCCGCCTCCAGGTCGAACACCCGGTCACCGAGGCGGTGTACGGCGTCGACCTCGTCGCCCTCCAGCTCGCCGTCGCCGAGGGCACCCCGCTCCCGCCCGAGCCCCCCGCCCCGCACGGCCACGCCGTCGAGGCCCGGCTCTACGCGGAGGACCCGGCCGCCGGCTGGACCCCGCAGACGGGCCGGCTGCACACCTTCGACGTGCCGACCGGGCCCGGCCTGCGCGTCGACACCGGTTACGCGTCCGGCGACACCGTGGGCGTGCACTACGACGCCATGCTCGCCAAGGTCGTCGCCCACGCCCCGACCCGCGCCGAGGCCGTCCGCAAGCTCGCCCGCGCCCTGGAGCGCGCCCGCCTGCACGGCCCCGTCACCAACCGCGACCTGCTCGTGGCCTCCCTGCGCCATCCGGACTTCACCGACCCGGCGCGCCTCGCGACCGGCTTCTACGCGGCGCACCTGCCCGCCCTGACCGAGCCGCCCGCCGGGGCCCAGGCCGAGGCAGGGTACGCGGCGGTGGCGGCGGCGCTCGCGGAGGCGGCCCGCGGGACGAGCCGGGGGGCCGGCCGCTTCGGGGGCGGCTGGCGCAACGTCCGCTCGCAGGACGAGGTGAAGGCGTACGGCGGACACGAGGTCCGCTACCGCCCGACGCGCGAGGGCGGCTACGAGGTGACGAGCCCGCCGGGCATCCGCGTGGCGGCGGTGACCGCCGACCGGGTCGATCTCGAAGTGGCCGGTGTCGTACGGCACTTCGACGTGGCCCGGCACGACGACACGGTGTACGTCGGCCCGCACCGCCTCACCCCGGCCCCCCGCTTCCCCGACCCGACCGACGAGCGGGAACCCGGCTCCCTGCTCGCCCCCATGCCCGGCACCGTCGTCCGCGTCGCCGAGGGCCTCGCCGCCGGCGACCGCGTCGAGGCCGGGCAGCCCCTGCTCTGGCTGGAGGCCATGAAGATGGAACACCGGGTCACCGCACCCGCCTCCGGCACGCTCACCGCGCTCCACGCCGTCCCCGGCCGCCAGGTCGAGGTAGGCGCCCTGCTCGCCGTCGTCTCGACCGAAGCACAGGAGGACCCGAACTCATGAGCAGCCTCATCGAACCGGCGGAGCACACCGCCCTCCGCGCCGCCGTCTCCGCGCTCGGCCGGCGCCACGGCCCCGGCTTCGACCGCGCCACGCTCTGGGCCGAGGCCGGCAAGCTCGGCTACCTGGGCGTGAACCTGCCCGAGGAGTACGGCGGCGGGGGCGGCGGCATGGCCGAGCTGTCCATCGTCCTGGAGGAGGCGGGCGCGGCCGGCGCGCCACTGCTGATGATGGTCGTGTCGCCGGCGATCTGCGGCACGGTGATATCCCGCTTCGGCACGGCGGAGCAGAAGGCGGCCTGGCTGCCCGGCCTCGCCGACGGCAGCCGCACCATGGCCTTCGGCATCACGGAGCCGGACGCCGGCTCCAACTCCCACCGCATCACCACCACGGCCACCCGTACCGAGGACGGCTGGGTCCTCAACGGCCGCAAGGTCTTCGTCTCCGGCGTCGACATCGCCGACGCCACCCTCGTCGTCGGCCGCACCTCGGACGCCCGCACCGGCAACCTCAAGGCGTGTCTCTTCATCGTCCCGCGCGACACGCCCGGCTTCGGCCGCCGCGCCATCGAGATGGAACTCGACGCGAACGAGAAGCAGTTCGAGCTCACCCTCGACGATGTGCACCTCCCGGCCGACGCCCTCGTCGGCGACGAGGACGCGGGCCTCCTCCAGCTCTTCGCGGGCCTCAACCCCGAGCGCATCATGACCGCGGCCTTCGCGATCGGCATGGGCCGCTACGCGCTCGCCCAGGCCGTCACGTACGCCAGGGAACGCCAGGTCTGGAAGACCCCCATCGGCGCCCACCAGGCCATCGCCCACCCCCTCGCCCAGGCCCACATCGAACTCGAACTCGCCCGCCTGATGATGCAGAAGGCCGCGGCCCTCTACGACGCGGGCGACGACCTGGCCGCCGGCGAGGCCGCCAACATGGCGAAGTACGCCGCCGCCGAAGCCTGCGTCAGGGCCGTCGACCAGGCCGTCCACACCCTCGGCGGCAACGGCCTGACCAAGGAGTTCGGCCTGGCCCGCCTGATCACGGCGGCGCGGGTGGCCCGGATCGCCCCGGTGAGCCGCGAGATGATCCTCAACTTCGTGTCGCACCAGACCCTGGGCCTGCCGAAGTCGTACTGAGTCGTACTGGGGTATCACCCCGGATCTGGCACCGGGGTCCGAAGACGACGGCACCATGCGGGCGGGACGGTACGGGCATCAGCCCGGCGAGGGTGAGGAGCCCGCCATGTACCCGATCCACCGCACCGCCCGCACGGACCTGCGCACCGCGGCCCACGCCTTCCTCGCCCTCCCGGCCGGCCTCGCGGCGACCGCCCTCACCCTCACCGGACACCCGACCCGCGCCGGCCGCCTCCGCGCCCGCCTCACCGACCCCGAGCCCGGCACCGGGACCCGCGGCCGGCCCGGCGGCGAGCCCGGCACCGGGGCCCGCGGCTGGACCGGCGGCAGGACGCTGGCCCGTACGGTCCTCGGCCTGCCCCTGGACCTGCTGGCCTTCGTCGTCCTCGGGTACGCGATCTTCAACTCGGTCCGCAACTTCGGCTACCCGATCTGGTACCTCCACACCGACTACCACCAGGCCTGGGGCGGCCCCACCATGGCCGGCGTCTGGACCGTCCACGCGGGCGGCTGGCTGCTGTGCCTGGCCGTCCTGCTGCACTGGCCGGTGCGCTGGCTGGCCAAGGGCCAGCGGGCCCTGGACCGGCGGCTCACGGGCGGTGGCCTCGCTCAGCCGATGCGGACGACCCGGGCCCAGTCGGGCGGCGCGTCCGGGACGTAGTCGGGGTTGTCCTCGTTCACGCGGCGGCCGGCCCGGCGGAAGAGGCCGACGACCGTGCGGCAGCCGGGGCGGGTGTCCGGCCAGGGTGTCTGGCCGTCGGTGAGGACGACCACGACGTCCGGCCGGGGGCTGGTACGGAGGGCGGTGGCGAAGCCGGTGCGGAGGTCAGTGCCGCCGCCACCGACCAGCGGGACGCCCTCCGCCCGGCACAGCGGGTGGACCACGCGGGCAGCGGCGTCGCAGGGCAGCACGCTGACCAGGTCGCGGCGGCCGCCCAGGGCGCGGGAGATGGCGGTGACCTCCAGGAGGGCGCTGCCGAGTTCGGCGTCGCTGACCGAGCCGGAGGTGTCGATGACGACGGACACGCGGGGCGGCCGCCGGCGCAGGCTCGGCAGGACGATGCCGGGCAGGGCGACCGAGCGGCGGGAGGGCCGGCCGTAGCTGTGGTCCGTGCCGGCTCCCGACCCGGACACGGCCGAGCGCAGTGCCGCGCCGAGCAGCTGCCGCCAGGGCTGCGGCGGATGGAACGCCTCCTCCGCCCAGCGCCGCCAGCCCTCGGGCGCGTCGCCCGGGGCGCCGATGATGCCCTGGGCGACCCGGAACCGGACCGCGTCCTGTTCCTGGGCGCTCAGGCCGTCGGCGCCGTCCGGGCCGAGGTCCCAGTCCCGGTCCAGACCGTCGGCGCCGCTTCCGCAGTCCAGCCAGGCGGCCCTGTCGTCCAGCCAGGGTCCGAGCCGGAACTGCCGCAGGTAGTCCTCCATGAGCCCGCCGACGGGCAGGCCGAGGGTCTGCGGCGTGACCGCGCCCTCCGGCTGGGCGAGGCCGTCGCCGTACACGTCGTCGTTGATCTCGCAGTCCGCCGCGATGTTCATCCGCAGCCGGTCCCCGGCGCCGGTCAACCCCCGCTCCCGCGCGACCCGGTCGCCGCGCCCGTGGTGGTCGCGGAGCAGGTGGGAGACCTCGTGCACCCACACTCCGGCGAGCTCCTCGACCGGCATCCGGGCCACGAACTCCGGCGACACGTAGCAGCGCCAGTAGCGGTCGACCGCCATCGTGGGGACCCGCGGCGACTCCACCACGTGCAGGGCGAACAGCGCCGTCGCCAGATACGGCCGGACCCGTACGGCGTGCAGGCGCGCGGCGAAGAGCTTCTCCCGGTCCAGTTCGACGCTCATCGGCCCGCACCCGAAGCCGCAGCGGCGGCCGCCGTCCGCGCCACGGAGCGGTCCGCGCGCCGGGACAGGGACACCACGCCCGCGAGCCGCTCGATCGCCTCCGGCACGTCCCAGTCCTCGCGCCGCAGCGCGGCCAGGGTGGTGGCCGGCACGACCACCAGGTCCGGCGCCCCGGTCTCCATGGCCCGTACGAGCAGCGCCCAGGCCGCTTCCCAACGGTCCTTCTCCGGCCGGGCCTTGACCGCTTCGACGACCCCTTCGAGCGTGGCCTGGCGCCGGTCGCCGCGCTCGGGCAGCTCCGCGTTGCCGGGGTCGGCGAGCAGCTTCTCGGGGTCGGGGAGGTCCATCCGGTCGAGGCAGGCGAGGAGTTCGAGCCCCGGCCCGTCCCCGACCGTGCCGCGCACGAGCAGCGAGAGCACGTCCCGCGAGGAGCCGGCGGCGGTCGCGAAGGCGATCAGGGACAGCGTCATGTCCCAGCTGCGCGGCGACGGCCAGGCACCGCCCTTGCGGGCCTCGCTGCTGGGCAGCCGGTGCACGAGCGCGGGCCGCGCGGAGAGCAGTCCGCACACCGCCCGCCGGGCCCGGTCCACGGCCTCGGGCAGCAGGCCGGGGTCGAGTCGGGGCAGCGTCGCGCGGGGCCAGGTGCCGCCGAGGCCGCGGACCACCACCTCGTGGTCGTGCGTCCACTGCAGATGCACGAACCGGTTGGCGAGCGGGGCGCTCAGCTCCCAGCCGTCGGCAGCCGACGAGCGGGGGTTGGCGGCGGCCACGATCCTCACCCCGGCGGGCAGTCGGAGCGAACCGATCCGCCGCTCCAGCACGAGCCGGAGCAGTGCCGCCTGCACGGCGGGCGTGGCTGTGGACAGCTCGTCCAGGAACAGCAGCCCGCGCCCCTCCCGTACGAGCCGGACCGCCCAGTCCGGCGGCGCCAGCGGCACGCCCTGCTCGGCCGGGTCGTCGCCGACGATCGGCAGTCCGGAGAAGTCGGAGGGCTCGTGCACGCTCGCGATGACGGTGGTGAGGGGCAGCTCCAGCTCCTCGGCCAGCTGGGTCAGGGCAGCCGTCTTGCCGATGCCGGGCTCTCCCCAGAGGAGGACCGGCAGGTCGGCGGCCACCGCCAGGGTCAGTGCCTCCAGCTGGTCGTCGGGGCGAGGTTCGGTGGTGGTGTCACGGAGCAGGGCGAGCAGGTCGGCGGCGACGTCGAGCTGGGCGGAGGAG
Source organism: Streptomyces sp. NPDC003943 (assembly GCF_053605265.1). NCBI lineage: Bacteria > Bacillati > Actinomycetota > Actinomycetes > Kitasatosporales > Streptomycetaceae > Streptomyces > Streptomyces sp. NPDC003943. Next base: position 19,891 of record NZ_JBSGIW010000004.1, read on the forward strand.
GGCGTTGCAAATGTGGTCATAAGGGTCACCTGTGGGTGTGGGGTGGTCGGGGTGGCGGCGGGCGGGCGCGGGGGTCCGGCCCCCGTCAGGGTGCTGCCGCGGCGAGGCGCGGACGGGTGCGGACGGCGTCCTTGCGATGGGCGTACGTGTGTGCCTGGGCCGCCGGGCGCGTGGGTTCGATCAGGCCCGTCCGGTAGAGGCCGTAGGTGACGCGCCGCCGGGCGGCGGCCTCCAGGGCGTCCCGGAGCGGCCCGTCGCGCAGGACCGCCTCCGGGCCCAGCAGTCCCTCGACGACCGCCAGGGCCCCGGCGGTGTCGCCGTGGTCCAGGCGTTCGCGGACGCCGCCGAGGGAGTCCGGGCGGCGGTGCGTCTCGTCGATGGCGCGCAGGCAGGGCAACGGCGGCCCGGACAGCGCGACCAGCAGTTCCTCCCGCCGCAGCTCGGCGGGGTCGTGGTCCAGCGGCGACAGGACGCCGTCGACGAGCGCGATCCGGTGCAGCGCCCCGCGGCACTCCACGATCCGGGGCCGCCCCGGATCGTTCGGCGCGGCAGGCCGCTGCTCCGCCGGTGCGTACCCCGGTACGAGTGCGGCGGCGACCAGCGGGTGCAGCCGGTCCGCCTCGATCGCGCCCGCCCGCAGCAGCTCCAGGTCGGGCGGAACCCAGGTCGCCGCGTCGGGCAGCACCGGCAGCGGAGCGCCTGTGCCGCCCCGGGGAGCGTCGGAGATCCGGACGGTGCCGGGCCGGGGCCCGACGCCCACGTCGAGGACGAGGCGCCGGCCCGCGGCCCGTACGCCCACGCAACCGACCGGTCCACTGCCCGATGCCGCTTCGGCTCGCAGCAGGATCCCGGCTTCGGCCGCCCAGCGCTCGACGGCCCACCGCAGGCCGTACGAGCGCTGCGGAGAAGTCGTGAGTGCCGGAGTGACGTCCGGCGGCGTGGCGTCCGCCCCCGACCTGCCCCGCAGCTCCCCGGACCGCCGCGCGTCCCACAAGTGGCGGTGCAGGTCGAGCCGGAAGCGGCGGCTGGGCCGGGGATGCGGATGGCGCGCGGTCGCGGCCGCGCCCAGGGTCGTCGCGGAAGCGGCGTCCCAGAGGGCGAGACTGATCCGCTGGCCGCCGTCCGCCCAGGCCGGCGCCGTCCGCACGACGAGGTGCAGCGTTCCGTACCGGGCCAGCGGGACGGTCAGCCCCGGCCGGAGCAGCCCGTCCGGGGCGATCCGCGGCATGTGCCAGCGCAGCAGGTCGGGTGCCAAGTGGCGTAGGTCGGATCGGACTTGGGTGGCCATGGTCTGTCCGTGGGTGCGGGACAGGGCCTTCAGGTCCAGGTCGACGTCGAAACCCGCGGCGGCGCATGCCCCGGCCCAGTCGCCGACGCGGCGACGGGCGGTCGCGGTCTCGATCATGGAGGCCGGCACGGCGAACTCGCGCACGCGCGGCCAGAAGGAGAAACGGGTCTCACCGTTCGCTTCGTAAGTGAGCATCAGCACTCACCTTGAGCGGACGGGACCTCCGATCTGTGAACAGAGTGAGTCGTCATCGCCTTGATCGTAGCCCCGGCGCGCTCGCCCCCGCCAGTGCGAATCAAAATCATGCAGGCGTGCTTGATTGTTTCTTTCGGCGCTGCCAAGGTCTCCCCAAGCCGCACTCGAGCAAGCCATCCTGTCCGCCACGACCCACCCAGAGTCAGGGGGCACGCACGCATGGTGTTTCACAGCGAGTACGCCGACGTCCCGGTCGTCTCCCTCCCCATCCACGACGCCGTCCTCGGGCGCGCCGCCGAGTTCGGGGACACGCCGGCCCTGGTCGACGGCACCGGCGGGGACGGGGCGTTGACGCTCACGTACGGGCAAGTGGACGCGTTTCACCGGCGGGTGGCGGCCGGGCTCGCCGGGGCCGGGGTGCGGAAGGGGGACGTGCTCGCGCTGCACAGTCCCAACACCGTGCTGTTCCCGGTGGCGTTCTACGCCGCGACGCGCGCCGGGGCGGCCGTGACCACCGTGCACCCGCTCGCCACGCCCGAGGAGTTCGCGAAGCAGCTGCGCGACTCGTCGGCGCGCTGGATCGTCACCGTGTCGCCGTTGCTCGCGACGGCGCGCGCGGCGGCGGAGCTCGCGGGCGGGGTGGCGGAGATATTCGTGTGCGACCGGGTGCCGGAGGGCTCGCACGAGGGGGAGGGGGCCCGGTCGCTCCAGGACTTCCTCGGCTCCACCGCGCCCGAGCCGGAGGTCGAGGTCGACCCGGCGGAGGACCTCGCCGCCCTTCCGTACTCCTCCGGGACCACCGGCGTCCCCAAGGGCGTGATGCTCACGCACGCCTCCATCGCCACGAACCTCGCCCAGCTCGAACCGCTCATGCCGATGGGGACCGGCGACCGGATCCTGGCAGTGCTGCCCTTCTTTCACGTATACGGCTTGACCGCCCTGATGAACGCCCCGCTGCGGCGCGGTGCCACCGTCGTCGTGCTGCCGCGGTTCGAGCTCGACGGGTTCCTCGCGGCGATCGAGAAGCACCGGATCAACGCGCTGTACGTGGCGCCGCCGATCGTCCTCGCGCTCGCGAAGCACCCGGCGGTGGCGGAGTACGACCTGTCGTCGCTGAAGTACATCGTCTGCTCGGCGGCCCCGCTCGACGCGGCGCTCGCCGAGGCGTGTTCGGCGCGGCTCGGGCTGCCGCCGATCCTCCAGGCGTACGGGATGACGGAGCTGTCCCCGGCCACCCACCTGGTGCCGCTCGCCGCCGGGAACCCGCCGCCGGGCACGGTCGGCAAGCTGCTGCCGTCGACCGGGATGCGGCTGGTCTCGCTCGACGACCCGGCGAAGGACGTGCCGCCCGGCGAGGCGGGCGAGATCGTGATCCGCGGGCCGCAGGTCATGAAGGGCTACCTGGGCCGGCCGGAGGCCACCGCCGCGATGGTCGACGCCGACGGCTGGCTGCACACCGGGGACATCGGGCGGGTCGACGAGGACGGCTGGCTGTACGTCGTCGACCGCGTGAAGGAGCTCATCAAGTACAAGGGCTTCCAGGTCCCGCCCGCCGAACTGGAGGCCCTGCTGCTCACCCACGACGGCATCGCCGACGCCGCCGTCATCGGCGTCCGGGACGCGGACGGCACCGAGATCCCCAAGGCGTTCGTCGTGCGGCAGCCGCACGCCGCCGGGCTCGGCGCCGAGGACGTGCTCGCGTACGTGGCCGGGCGCGTCGCCCCGTACAAGAAGATCCGGCAGGTGGAGTTCATCGACACCGTGCCCCGAGCGGCGTCGGGCAAGATCCTGCGCCGGGAGCTGAGGGACCGCACATGAGTACGGACAACAGCCTCGTTCACGCCGCGTCCGAACGCGGCATCACCACCCTGACCCTGGACTCCCCGGCCAACCGCAACGCGCTCTCCGCCGCCCTCGTCACCGAACTCGCCGACGCCCTCGCCGCCTGCGCCAAGGACCCGGCCGTCCGGGCGGTCGTGCTCACGCACACCGGCGGCACCTTCAGCGCGGGCGCCGACCTGAAGGCGCCGCCCGGGCCGTACGCCTTCGTCGACCTGCTCCGGCAGATCGTCGAGCTGCCGAAGCCGGTCGTCGGCCTCGTCACCGGCCACGCCCGGGCCGGCGGCCTCGGCCTGCTCGGTGCCTGTGACGTGGTCGTGGCCTCGGAGGAGGCGGACTTCGCGCTCACTGAGGTACGGATCGGGGTCGCGCCCGCCGTCATCTCGCTGACCCTGCTGCCGAAGCTGGACCAGCGCGCTGCCGCCCGCTACTACCTCACCGGCGAGCGCTTCGGCGCGGCCGAGGCGCGGGCGATGGGCCTGGTCACCGCGCCGCTCGCCGATCTGCCACGGATCCTCGACGGGCTGCGCGCGGCCTCCCCGCAGGGGCTGCGCGCGGCGAAGCGGCTGGTCACGGCTAGAGTCCTGGAGACCTTCGAGCGCGACGCGGAGGAACTGGTCCAGTTGTCCGCCACGCTCTTCGCCTCCGCCGAGGCGAGAGAAGGGATGACGGCCTTCCTCGAACGACGGGACCCCACGTGGAGACTGTGACCGGCCCGAAGTCCGGCCCCAGGACCGAGTCCAAGTCCGGCCCCAGGTCCGGCACCGGCGCCGAGCCGAAGTCCAGCCCCCGGACCGAGTCCAAGTCCGGCCCCAAGCAGGACAGGAGCCGCGCCACCCGGCAGCGGCTCCTGGAGGCGGCGGTGGCCTGTCTTGCCGAGCACGGCTGGGCGGGCTCCACCGTCTCGGCGGTCGCCGAGCGGGCCGGCGTGTCCCGCGGCGCCGCACAGCACCACTTCCCGACCCGCGAGGACCTGTTCACGGCCGCCGTCGAGTACGTCGCCGAGGAACGCTCCCAGGCCCTGCGCACCCTCCCCACCCAGGACCGCCGCACGGTCGTCGCCGCCCTCGTCGACCTCTACACCGGCCCCCTCTTCCGCGCCGCCCTCCACCTCTGGGTCGCCGCCTCCGACGAGGAGCAGCTGCGCCCCCGCGTCACCGAGCTGGAGGCCCGCGTCGGCCGCGAGTCCCACCGCATCGCCGTCGAACTCCTCGGCGCCGACGAGTCCCGTCCCGGCGTCCGCGAGTCCGTCCAGGGCCTCCTCGACATGGCCCGCGGCCTGGGCCTCGCGACCCTCCTCACGGACGACCAGGCACGGCGCGAACGGGTCGTCGCCCAGTGGGCCCGGCTCCTCGACGAGGCCCTGGGCTGACGCCTGCCTTCCGGACGGGATACCGGACGGGACGGTGGCGCAGACCCTCCGGGCGGCCACGACAGCGCAGGCCGTCGCCTTCTCCTTCTTCGGCTGCTCCGTCCCGCTCTGTCCCGGCGACCGGGTCGCGACCTCGTTCCCGCTCCGCCTCCGCGACCGAGGTCCCCCCGTCGCCCCCTCCGCGCCGTGACGCGGGCCACATCACGCCTCACCCGCCCGCAGTACGCTTGTCGCATGCTTTCGCTCGTACGTCGCCGCCACGTGGACTTCCTCCGCGTCGCGAGCATGGGCTGTCCCGGTCGTCCCTGACCCCCGACCCTCGCCCCACCCCACCGCCCGGCACGGCCACCACCCCCGGCCCGGCACCGGGCGCCGTACACCCACCGCGGACGCACACCATGAGCCACCCCTCGCAGGCCCACTCCCAGGCCCCTTCGCGCGACTCCTCGCAGCACCTCCCGCAGGACTCCGCCCCGTACCTCTCGTACCCCTCCCAGCTCCCCATCGTCGACCTCGCCGCCGCCGACCGCGGCCCCCAGGCGCGCCGGCTGCTGCACGCGCAGCTCCACTCCGCCGCCCATGACGTGGGCTTCTTCCAGCTCGTCGGGCACGGCGTGAGCGAGGTCGAGACGCGCGCGCTGACCTCCGCCATGCGGGCCTTCTTCGCGCTGCCGGAGGCGGACCGGCTGGCCCTGGACACCACGAACTCGCCGCACTTCCGCGGCTACACCCGGGTCGGCGACGAGCAGACGGCCGGCGCCCGGGACTGGCGGGACCAGCTGGACATCGGGGCCGAGCGCCCGGCGCACGTACCGGGGCCGGGGGAGCCGCCGTACTGGTGGCTGCAGGGGCCCAACCAGTGGCCCGAGGCGCTGCCGGAGCTGCGGCTCGCGGCGCTGAACTGGATCGAGCGGCTCAGCGGGGTCGCCGAGCGGCTGCTGCACGAGCTGCTGACGTCGATCGGCGCGCGTCCGGACTTCTACGACGACGTCTTCGGCCGGGCCGCCCACCCGCACCTGAAGCTGGTCCGCTACCCGGGCAGCAGCGGCGACGCGGGCGACGACCAGGGCGTGGGCGCGCACAAGGACTACGGCTTCCTGACCCTGCTGCTCCAGGACCAGGTGGGCGGGCTGCAGGTGGAGCGGGAGGACGGGCGGTTCCACGACGTGCCGCCGCTGCCGGGCGCGTTCGTCGTGAACCTGGGCGAGCTGCTGGAAGTGGCGACGAACGGCTATCTCGTCGCGACCAACCACCGGGTCGTCTCACCGCCCGGTGCGACGGAGCGGTACTCCGTCCCGTTCTTCTACAACCCGCGGCTCGACGCCCGGGTCCGTCCGCTGGAGTTCCCGTACGCGGCGGCCGCGCCCGGCATCACGGCCGACCCGGCGAACCCGCTGTTCGCCGAGTACGGCCGCAATGAGCTGAAGGGCAAGCTCCGGGCGCACCCGCTGGCGGCGGCCCGCCACCACGCGGACCTGCTGACCGCGCCCGGCCGGCCGGCGATGTCCGCGTAGCCGTCGGCGGAGTCCGCGCAGCTGCCGGCGATGTCCGCGTAGCCGCCGGCGGTGTCCGCGCAGGCGCCGGCGGTGTCCGCGTCGTCGTGGCGTCGCCGCGCCGTGCGTCGTCTCTTGTCGCCCGCGCGGCGCGGCTCGGCCTCAGCCCGCGAGGCTCAGCCCGCGATGTCGGAGTAGCCGACGATCTCGCGCGGGTTCCGCTGGCCGGGGCCCACGTAGCGCGCGGACGGGCGGACCAGGCGGCCGGTGCGCTTCTGCTCCAGGATGTGCGCCGACCAGCCGGCCGTACGGGCGCAGGTGAACATCGACGTGAACATGTGCGCCGGGACCTCGGCGAAGTCGAGCACGATCGCGGCCCAGAACTCCACGTTCGTCGCCAGGACCCGGTCCGGGCGGCGGTTGTGCAGCTCTTCGAGGGCCGCCTTCTCCAGCGCCGCGGCGACCTCGAAGCGCGGGGCGTCGAGCTCCTTGGCCGTACGGCGCAGGACGCGGGCGCGCGGGTCCTCGGCGCGGTAGACGCGGTGGCCGAAGCCCATCAGGCGCTCGCCCTGGTCCAGGGCCTTCTTCACGTAGCCGACCGCGTCGCCGGTGCGCTCGATCTCCTCGATCATGCCGAGGACGCGGGACGGGGCGCCGCCGTGCAGCGGGCCGGACATCGCGCCGACCGCGCCGGACAGCGCCGCGGCCACGTCGGCGCCGGTGGAGGCGATGACGCGGGCGGTGAAGGTGGAGGCGTTCATGCCGTGCTCGGCGGCCGAGGTCCAGTAGGCGTCGACGGCCTTGACGTGCTTCGGGTCCGGCTCGCCGCGCCAGCGGATCATGAACCGCTCGACGACGGACTGCGCCTTGTCGATCTCGCTCTGCGGGACCATCGGCAGGCCCTGGCCGCGCGCCGACTGGGCGACGTACGACAGGGCCATGACGGCGGCGCGGGCGAGGTCGTCGCGGGCCTGCTCGGCGGAGATGTCCAGGAGCGGTTTCAGGCCCCAGACCGGCGCGAGCATGGCGAGCGCGGACTGCACGTCGACGCGGATGTCGCCGGAGTGCACGGGGATCGGGAAGGGCTCGGCGGCGGGCAGGCCCGGGTTGAAGGCCCCGTCGACGAGCAGGCCCCAGACGTTGCCGAAGGAGACGTGACCGACCAGGTCCTCGATGTCGACCCCGCGGTAACGGAGGGCGCCGCCCTCCTTGTCGGGTTCGGCGATCTCCGTCTCGAACGCGACGACCCCTTCGAGGCCGGGTACGAAGTCGGACATGAGGCGGCTCCTCAATCGATGGTCGATATTCGATGGACGATGTTCGGTGGTCGATGTTCGGTGGGCGAAGGCCGACAGGCGCTCCGGGCGGTCGATGATGCCATCTGATCGATGATCAATCATTCGGCCCGGGGGCTTGGTGGAGAGCAACAGTGATCCAGCGCATGAGTCTGTACGGTTCTGATGATGCGGGGAAGCGTGACATCCGGCACACTGCGCCGATCCGGCGACGGAGGATTAGCGGCACGGAGTGCCGGGCAGACTGGGGTGCCGCGCCAGGCGCTACGGCAGGATGGGGCCCGTGACCGACGCCCTGGATCCTTTCGACGCCCTCGATCCCGCCGACATGCGCGAGGTGTACCGGACCATGGAGCTGACCGTGGCCGATCTCGCCCCGGATCCGATCGAGCAGTTCGCACACTGGTTCAAGGAGACCGCCAGCAATCCGGCGATCCACGAGCCGAACGCCATGGTCGTCTCCACCGCCGACGCGGACGGCCGCCCGTCCTCCCGTACGGTGCTGCTCAAGCACTACGACCAGGCCGGCTTCGTCTTCTTCTCCAACTACGGCTCGCGCAAGGGCCGGGAGCTGGCGGCCAACCCGTACGTCTCGCTGCTCTTCCCCTGGCACCCGCTGGCCCGCCAGGTGATCGTCACCGGCCGCGCCGAGCGCACCGGCCGCGACGAGACCGTGGCGTACTTCCGCACCCGCCCGCACGGCTCCCAGCTGGGGGCCTGGGCCAGCCACCAGTCCTCGGTGATCGAGTCGCGGGCCGAGCTGCTCGCCCGGTACGAGGAGCTGCACGCCCGCTACCCGGAGGGCGAGCAGGTGCCGGTGCCGCCGGAGTGGGGCGGATTCCGGGTGGTGCCGGAGACGGTGGAGTTCTGGCAGGGCCACGAGAACAGGCTGCACGACCGGTTGCGGTACGTGCGGGAGGCGGGCGAGGGCGCGGCGGGCGAGTCCTGGCGGGTGGAACGCCTGTCCCCCTGAGGTGACGGACCCAAGGGCCGGGGCCGGGGCCCGGGAACGCAGACGACCCGTGGGCCTTGGTCCCGTCCGCCTAGGTTCGGACGGGAGCCGGCCGGACTGACCGGCGGCCCACGGGTCGGGTGACTGCGGTGGTGTCGGCAGAGTGCCTGCCGAGGTGCACAAGAGTGCGACGGCAGGCGTTAGCCCGCAGTCACCTCACGAGTCCGAAAAGAAACCATTTTTTCGGATCACCTCCTTTCGCGTGTACCCACACCTTAAGAACCCTCGGGCCGTCGCCTCAAGCGATTTATCGCTGCGTTTTTGCGGGAAACAGGATGTGTCTTGGGTCACATTCGAGTTGAATGTGGCCGGGGGGTGCCGGATGAGTGGCTCTGCGCGTGACACAACGGGAACGGCCGGAGCGGCCGGAACGGCGGGAGCGGCGGGGGTGCGGGGGCTGGCCGGCGGCGAACTGCTGACCGCCCTGCTCGACGGCATGGACGCGGCGCTCTGCGCGCTCGATGCCACCGGCACCGTCACCCACTGGAACCGCGAGGCCGAGCGCATCCTCGGCTGGAGCGCCGGCGACGCCGTCGGCCGGCGCGGCTTCGCGGGCTGGGCGGCCCGCAGCGCGGACGCCGAGGAGACCCTGGGCCGGCTGCTGCGCGCGATGACGGCGCCGGGCCGCCAGGTGCACGAGTTCCCGCTGTTACGGAAGGACGGCGGCCGGGTCCTCGTCCGGGTCCAGACCACGGGCGTGCGCGGCGCGGACGGGCAGCCGTCCGGGGTGTACTGCGCGTTCACCGAGGTGCACGTCCAGCTCGACCTGGAGCGGTCCCTCGCCCTGAGCGAGGCGCTGTTCGCGGACGCCGCCTGGGGTGTCGTCCTGGTCGACGTGGACCTGCGCCCGGCCGTCCTCAACGCCTACGCGGTCCGCGCTCTCGGCGCCGGCCGCGGTTCGCTGCTCGGCCGCCCGCTCGGTGAACTCGTGGCGGAGGGCGTGGAGGAGCTGGAGGGCGCACTCCAGCACGTCCTGGCAGCGGGCGCGCCGCCCGAACCGGCCGACGTGTGGCTGACGTTGCGCGGGCCGGACGGCGGCCCGGACGGCGGCCCGGACGGCGGCCCGGGCGGCGACCGGCGGCGCTGCTGGCGGTGCGGTTTCGTACGGCTCGCCTCACCGTTCGCCGAGGAGGCGGAACCCGTACCGCTCGGCGTCGGCTGGCTCTTCCAGGACGTCACGGAGGCCCGCCGCGCCGAACAGGACGCCGACCGGCTGCGCTTCCGCTGGAGCCAGCTGCACCGGGCGGGCGCGGCCGCCGCCGAGTGCGAGGACCCGCTGCGCGCCGCCGCCGTCCTCCTGGACTTCGCCCTGGCGGGCTTCGCCGACCACGTCCTGCTCGACCGTGCCACGCCCGACGGGCGCCTGGTCCGCGCCCTCGCCACCCCGCTCGGCACCCCGGGCCCCGTCGCCCCGGTCGCCTCGGGCGGCATCCCGCTGCGCTACCCCTCGTACCACCCCGCGTTGCAGGCCCTGGCCCACCCGGGCCCCGTCCGCGCCGACGCGACTCCCGGCATCCCCCGCTGGGCCACCGACCGCCGCTGGCCCCCGGACACCGCCCACGCCCTCAGCCTCCCCCTCCGCACCCGCGCCCGCACCCTCGGCGTCGTCACCTTCCTCCGCTCCCCGTCCCGCCCGCCGTTCAGCCGCGACGACACGGCGTACGCGGAGACGGCGGCGGGGCAGGTGGCGGCGGCGCTGGGTGGCGCGTGGAATCCGGGACTCCGGTAGGAAATTGGAGCGGAGTTGTCGGTCAGCCGTGCGATCATCGCGGCTGATCGACGATGTCACCGCTCCTGGGGGGAACGGGAATGTCCCAACCTTCGTGTACGGCGCCTAGATCCGCGCCCTACACCGCCCTGACTGCCACGCTCACACTGTTGCTGTCCCTGCTGCTCCCGATCCTTCCGGCAGAAGCGGCGTGGGCGGTCGAAACGCCTACTGCGCCCGCGCCTACGTCCGCGTCTGCGCCCACGCCTACGTCCGCGTCTGCGCCCGCGTCTGCGCCCGCCGCTCCCGCGGCCGAGGAGTGCACGCCGCTCGCGCTCGCTTCGTTCGGCGGCCCGGGGGAGGCCGTCGGCAAGGCATCGCTGGCCGGAAACGGCACGGCCTGCTTCACCTTCACCGCCGAGAAGCCCGGTATGCACCGGGTTTTGGTCGGCGGCCACTACGACACCCGTGCCACGGTCTACGACGGCGAGACGGCGCTCGACTGCTACGACTACAACTGGGGCCCGGGCTGGTGCGCGCTGCCCCGCGCGGGCGCGTTCACGCTGCGTCTCGACAACAGCTCGTTCGACCCCGACCAGGCGTCGGTGACGGTCACGCCGCTCGTGTCCAACGCCGGCTGCCTTCCCACGACCGGCACGTCCTGGAACCAGGAGCCCCTGAAGGGTTCCCTGGTCAGCCGGGTGGGTCTCATCTGCCAGCCGTTCGAGGCCAAGCCGGGCGAGCGCGTGACGCTCGACTTCCAGATGGTCGTCTACGGCGACGAGCGCGGCTGGATCACCGACGCGACCGGCGGCCCGATCTGCCCGGTGCCCGCTGACGGCGACGGCTGTGTCCTGCCCGGCAGCGGCCCCTACCGCGTCATCGGCGAGGGCAGCTACGCCTCCGAGGGCTTCCCCGCCGAGTACCGGCTGAAGATCCGCCGCCTATCCGACCCCGAGGGCTGTGCGTCCGTGGCGCCGAACGCCTATGGCTCGGCCCCGACCGTCGTGACCCCGGCGACCGGCTGCAAGACCTTCACCGTGCCCACCACCGGCTCGTACGACGTGTACGGCGTCGCGCAGCCCGAGGGGCAGCGCTCGCGCCTCAAGGTCTACGACCAGAAGGGCGAGATCCGCTGCCAGACCTGGGACGGTATCTGCGCGCTGACGTCCGGCGTCACGTACACGGTGACCACCGACGACGCCACCCTGATCCTGGCCCGCGCCGCCACCGCCGGCTGCGTGCAGACCGCTCTCGGCGCGGTCGAGGGCAGCTTCGCCGTGCCCGGTGAGATCGACTGCCTGACGCTGCCGCTCGCCGAGAACGCTCACCTGGCGCTGCTCACGCCCACGCGCGGCACCGCGCCCCGTCCCGACGTCCTCGTCTGGAACGCGCAGGGCGGTTACGTCTGCGGCGACGACAAGCTGACCGCGGGCACCTGTGTGCTGACCGGCCCGGCTCCGTACCACGTGATCGTCTCCACCGACGACACCCAGCCGTCGACCGGCACCTACCGGATGATGCTTTACCGCACGGACGTCGCGAACACCTGCCCGGTCTTCCCGGCGGGCGACTTCAGCGCCACCGGTGCCACGGTCCGCCTGACCACCGGCGGCGGTGTCTTCTCCCACTGCCTGACGATTCCGGCCGACGCACACACCGCCAACGAGAACGTGCAGATCCGCCCCGAGACGGGCGCCGCCCCCGCCCAGTACTCGCTGCTCGACGCCACGGGCAAGCAGATCTGCCAGGGCTGGTCCAACTACGGCAGCTTCACCACCTGCGCGCTGACTCCGGGTCTCGCCCACACCGTGCTCTTCGTCGGTGACGACGCTCCGTCGGCGTACGTCCTGGCCCGCCGTGACGTGACCACGACGGCGAAGGGCTGCGCGCCGACGCCGGCGACTGCCGTCGGCGGCCCGTCGGCGAGCGGCGTCATGGGTGCCCCCGGTGTGCTGGTCTGCCGTCAGGTGACCACCGGTGCCACCGGTGACGTGCTGCACCTGGACGTCCGCGACCCGCTCGGTACGGCGAACATCCTGGCGTACGACAAGGACGGCAACGGCGTACCCACCTGCGGCTACCGCAACCGCTCCTGCGTGGTCTCCGGTTCGGCCACCTACCAGGTCGTGCTGACCGTCCCGGCGAGCCTGAAGGCGGCCGACGCCTACCACTTCGACGCGCTGCGCATCGGCACGCCCACGGGTCCGGCCCCGGAGTGCACCAAGGTCCCGGCCCTCCCCTACGGGTACGGGCCGGTCAAGGGCCGGCTCGACGAGCAGCACACGGCGGTCTGCCTGGCACTGCCCACCGCCGCGGGCGACAGGTTCAAGGTCACGACCGTGGACACCGAGGGCCGGACGGACACTGCCGTGCCCCGGCTGTACGACGCCAAGGGCAGCGACCCGTGCTACCGCACGTCCGAGGGGTACGACTGCGGCATCCCCGGTACGTCGGGGCCGTCGCCCACCACCTTCGTCCTCGGCCTGCCCGAGAAGGCGTCCCTGACGGACTTCAGCAGTCGGCTCGACTGCGCCGCGACCCCTTGCGGCACCGAAGAGGTGTCCGTCGGGACGGTCTCGCCGACCACCGCCCGGGGCGGCCAGGTCGTCACCCTGGCGGTGACCGGCACGGCGCTCGGCATGAAGGACTACGTCCGGCTGACCAACGGCTCCAAGACGCTCACGGCCACCACGGTGTCCGTGTCCCCGGACGCCCGCACCCTGACGGCTTCGCTGGACCTGCGGACGGTCGGTGAGAGCACCTGGAACATCAGCGTGATCACCGGCTGGGAGTACCAGCGCGGCATCTTCACCGTCACCAAGCCCGCCGCGGCCGGTCTCGGCACTTTCCGTCCGATGTCACCCACCCGCCTGATGAACACCATCGCGGGTGTGGGGGTGCCGCAGGGCAAGGTCGGCGCCGGCAAGACGGTCACGCTTCAGGTGGCCGGCAAGGCCGGCATTCCGGCGACCGGGGTCACCGCCGTGGTCATGAACGTGACGGCGGTGGCGCCGACGGCGGCCGGTTACGTGTCGGTGTTCCCTGCGGGCACGGCCCGTCCGGCGACGTCGAACCTGAACTTCACGGCCGGCAAGACCATCCCCAACCTGGTGGTCGTGCCCCTGTCGGCGGACGGCAAGGTCAGCTTCTACAACCACTCCGGTTCGGTGGACCTGCTCGCCGACGTGTCCGGGTACTACGTCACGGACGGCTCCGGAGCCACGTACAAGCCCCTGGGGCCGGTGCGGATGATGAACACCATGGCGGGTGTGGGTGTGCCCAAGGCCAGGGTGGCGGGCGGCAAGACGGTCACGCTCCAGGTGACGGGCAAGTCCGGGATCCCGGCGTCCGGGGTGACGGCGGTCGTGATGAACGTGACCGCGGTGGCGCCGACGGCGGCCGGTTACGTATCCGTCTTCCCGGCCGGTACGGCCCGTCCGTCGACGTCGAACCTGAACTTCACCGCCGGGCAGACCATCCCGAACCTGGTCGTGGTGCCCCTGTCGGCGGACGGCAAGGTGACCTTCTACAACCACTCCGGTTCGGTGGACCTGCTCGCCGACGTGGCCGGTTACTTCACCACGGACGGGCTGGGGTCCGCCTTCAACCCGATCGCTCCGACCCGGGTCATGGACGCCACGGCCGGGGCCGGCGGGACGGTCACCCTTCAGGTGGCCGGCAAGGCCGGCATTCCGGCGACCGGGGTCACCGCCGTGGTCATGAACGTGACGGCGGTGGCGCCGACGGCGACCGGCTACGTGTCCGTCTTCCCGGACGGGACACCGCGCCCCGCCACCTCGAACCTGAACTTCACCGCCGGGACGACCATCCCCAACCTGGTCGTGGTCCCGGTCGTGAACGGGAAGGTGAGTTTCTACAACCACTCGGGGTCCACGCGGCTGCTGGCGGATGTCGCCGGTTACTACGTGTCCTAGGACCTGACACAGAACCCAGGGGCCGCGGCGAGTTCTCGCCGCGGCCCCTGGGTCGTTTTCCGGCCTCGGTGGCGGAATCAGTAGGTCAGTGGAGTCAGTGAGTCAGTGAGTCAGTGAGTCAGTGGAGTCAGTGGCGGAAGAAGATGCGGTCGCCGTACTCCGTCATCACCCGGCCGTTCCACTCGTGGCCGCCGTCCACGTTCCCCGACCGCAGCAGCGGGGGCTCGATGCCGAGGCGGACCAGTTCCTCGGCGGCCGCGGCCATCGTGGCCTGCATGAGGGCGCTGGTGACGACCGTGGAGGCGGGGGCGAAGGGGGCCTCGATGGCCTCGTGGGTGAGCTCGGCGTCGCCGACGGCGATCCTGGAGTCGAGGACGATGTCGCAGTGGTCCTTGAGGTACGTCCCCGAGACGTGCCGGGACTTCGTCTCCGTCGCGTACGCGACCGAGGTGACGCCGATCACGGTGAGGCCGAGGGCGCGGGCGTTCATGGCCATCTCGACCGGGAGGGCGTTGCGGCCGGACAGGGAGATGATGACCAGGACGTCGCCGGCCCGGGCGGGGGAGGAGTCGAGGACGGCGCCGGCCAGGCCGTCGACCCGTTCCAGGGCGGAGCCGAGGGTGGCGGGCATGACGTCGACGCCGACGACGCCGGGGACGGCGAGCAGGTTCATCAGGGCGAGGCCACCGGCGCGGTAGACGACGTCCTGCGCGGCGAGCGACGAGTGGCCGGCGCCGAACGCGAAGAGCCGGTTGCCGTTCGCGACCGCCTCCGCGATGGCGGTGCCGGCGGCCGCGATGTCGTCCGCGTCCTCGTCCCGCACCTTCTGGAGCAGGGCGATCGCGGCGTCGAAGAACTGTCCGGCCAGCTTGCTCTCGCCCATGGCGGCGACTCCTTCTCGTCGTGGTCGCGGATCACGGTGCGGTCTGGACCATTGCTCTGTCAATACCGCCTCGCTCCGGCGCGCCCCGGTTGTCGGTGCGATGCGTCAGAATTGGGGCAGGGCCAGCGCACGACTCATCGAGGGGCACGTATGTCCGGACTGATCGACACCACGGAGATGTACCTCCGCACCATCCTGGAGCTGGAGGAGGAAGGTGTGGTCCCCATGCGCGCCCGGATCGCCGAGCGGCTGGACCAGAGCGGTCCGACGGTCAGCCAGACGGTGGCCCGCATGGAGCGCGACGGTCTGGTGGCCGTCGCCAGCGACCGCCACTTGGAGCTGACCGAGGAGGGCCGCCGCCTGGCCACCCGCGTGATGCGCAAGCACCGGCTCGCCGAGTGCCTGCTCGTCGACGTGATCGGCCTGGAGTGGGAGCAGGTCCACGCCGAGGCGTGCCGCTGGGAGCACGTGATGAGCGAGGCCGTGGAGCGCCGCGTCCTGGAGCTGCTGCGGCACCCGACGGAGTCGCCGTACGGGAACCCGATCCCCGGCCTGGACGAGCTCGGCGAGAAGGCCGAGGCCGAGTCCTTCCTCGACGACTCGATGGTGTCGCTCGCGGACCTGGAGGCCGGCGGCGAGGGCAAGACCGTGATCGTCCGGCGCATCGGCGAGCCGATCCAGACGGACGCCCAGCTGATGTACACGCTGCGGCGCGCGGGCGTGCAGCCCGGCTCCGTGGTGTCGGTGACGGAGTCCCCGGGCGGTGTCCTGGTGGGCAGCAGCGGCGAGGCGGCCGAGCTGGACGCGGAGGTCGCCGCGCACGTCTTCGTCGCCAAGCGCTAGCGGCTGCTCTTCCCGGGTCCTCATCCCCCCAGGGCCCGTTTTACGGCGGAATCGCCACGCACGCGCCCCCTCCCGTGCCACGCTTGGGGGATGAGGGCAGTCCTCCTGACGACACTGAACCCCGGCGCCTCGCGGCGCCGGGGTTCGTCCTCCCCTGATCTGACCTGGAGCCCCGAGCTCTCAAGGTCAGTCCCGTCGGACCGTTTTCCCCGAGCGGTCCGCCTCCCGTTGAAGATCTCCCCTCGGCAGAAGCCGTCAATCCTTGAGCGCTGTCACTCGAACGTGGGGTGTTGAGCGGCAGAAGCGCATTTTCGAATATGGGTTCGATACTCTGGCGCAGTTCCACAGGGACCGGGAAAGAGGGGGTGCCGAGCAGCATGGTGCGACGACTCGACGTCACGGGAGCCGACGGCGTACGCCTGGCGGCCTGGGACTTCACGGAACGGACCGCCCCGCAGAGCGGTCCCGGTGTCTTACTGCTCCACGGTCTGATGGGCCGGGCCTCCCACTGGGCCCCCGCCGCCCACTGGCTCGCCGCCCGGCACCGCACGATCGCCCTCGACCAGCGCGGCCACGGCCGCAGCGAGAAGCCCGCCGCCGGCCCCTTCACGCGTGAGGCGTACGTGGCCGACGCGATCGCCGCCGTCGAGCGGCTCGGCCTCGGCCCGGTCACCCTCGTCGGCCACTCCATGGGCGCGCTCACCGCCTGGCAGCTCGCCGCCGAGCGTCCCGACCTCGTGCACGCCCTCGTCATCTGCGACATGCGGGCCTCCGCCCTCGGTGCCGCCTCCCAGCGCGAGTGGCAGGACTGGTTCCGCCGCTGGCCGCTGCCCTTCCCCTCGCTCGACGCCGTCCGCCAGTGGTTCGGCGAGGACGACCCCTGGGTGGAGCGCCCGCACCCGGCCCGCGGCGCCTTCTTCGCCGAGGTGATGACCGAGCGCCCCGACGGCTGGCACCCCGTCTTCGACCCGGCCCAGATGCTCACCTCCCGCGAGACCTGGGTCCACGACGCCCACTGGGACTCCCTCGCCCAGGTCCGCTGCCCCACCCTCGTCGTCCGCGGCCTCGACGGCGAACTCGGCCGCGCCGAGGCCCAGGAGATGGTCCGCGTCCTGCCCCGCGGGGCGTACGCGGAGATCCCCGACGCGGGCCACCTCCTCCACTACGAACACGCCGACGCGTGGCGCGAGGTGGTGGAGCCGTTCCTGAACGGCGTCCTCACGTCCTGAGTCCCACCGTCTCGGGAGTCGCCGCCGGCTGTGCGTGCGGGCCCCGGCTCGGACAACTCTTGGGGCCCGCTCGGGTGACTCCCGGGGCCTGTGTGGTCAAAGGTCCAGGCCAGCGGTCCTGGGCGGCTGAAATGCGTACCGGCGAACCGGCCATTCCTCTCACTCCGCGTTGACGCTCTGTCATGTGCCGCATAGACATGCCGTGTTCATGTCAGCAATGCCAGCAACGGAGATCGAGGTATCACGTGTTGGGCATACGCCACAGACGCTCGCGCTCGTACGCCGCCGGCCTCGCCGCCGCGGTCGCGCTCTTCCTCCTCCCCACGGCCGCCGCGCAGGCGGCCGAGGCCCCGAAGGCACCGAACACGACGACCGCCGCGCCCACCGCGGCCGTCGAGCACGCCGTACCCGCGACCGAGGGCGCGCGGCTCGCCGAGTACTGGACGCCCGAGCGGATGGCCCACGCCAAGCCGCTCGACATGACCTACCGCGCGCCCAAGGGCGTCCCGGCCGTCCCGCAGGCGCCGCAGAAGCCGACCGGGCCCGCGACCACCGGCTCGAACCCCGTCGAGGGGCACGCGCCCGCGCCCGGCGGCATCAGGATCAGCGTCACCGCGACCCAGGTCGTCGGCAAGGTCTTCTTCACCGGCTCGGACGGCATCGACTACGTCTGCTCCGGCTCGGCCGTCAACAGCACCAACAAGAACATGGTGTTCACCGCCGGGCACTGCGTCCACGGCGGCCCCGGCAAGTCCTGGAACACCAACTGGCAGTTCGTGCCGTACTACGACCACGGCAGCCGGCCCTACGGCACCTGGTGGGCCAAGACCCTCGTCGCCTTCAACGGCTGGACCCAGAGCGGCAACTTCGGCTACGACCTCGGCATCGTCATCACCTGGCCGAACGGCAACGGGGAACTCGTCAACAACGTCGGCGGCCTGGGCGTGCAGTGGAACTACCCCAAGGACCGCTACATGACGTCCATGGGCTACCCGCAGGCCGCGCCGTTCGACGGACAGTGGCAGTACTACTGCGCCGCCACCACCTCGCAGCGCAGCTTCTGGATCACCGACCAGATCAAGATGCCCTGCAACATGACCGGCGGGTCGAGCGGTGGTCCCTGGATCTACGGCAAGGACGACAACGTGTACTACAGCGGCTGGGTCAACGGCGTGAACAGCAACGTCGACAGCGCGACCAGCCCGACCGAGATGCGCTCGCCGTACTTCGCCCAGTGGGTCGGCGACGCGTACAACACGTACTCCACCTACTAGGACCCCGGCCGGGCCCGGGCGCACCCGGGCCCGGCCGGGCTCACCTGGAGCAACACTCAGAACGCGAAGACCGTCCCCTCGCCCGTCGCCGCGCGCATCTCGCACGAGTTGCCGTACCGGGCCGACCAGCGCACCCGCTTGCCCTCCCAGACCCCGTCGCCGGTCACCGTGACCGGGTCCCACTCGCGGGTGCACGGGAGGTGCCGCGAGGTGACGGTCACGCTGTTCAGGCGGGCGAAGTCGCCCTCCGCCTCGTCGAGTTCGCGGCACGCCTCGACCGGTGCGGGATGGGTCCCGGACGGGGTCGGGGAACAGCTCAGGGTGACCGCGCGGACCACCGTGGCGGTGGCGGGGCGTTCGCCCCTGCCGAGCGTGAGCACGAGCGCCGACGGCGGGTACAGGCTCGTGGTCGAGGCGGGCGCGGCGGCGGCGGTGCCGCTGCCGGTGACGGCGGTGCCGAGCAGGGCGAGGCCGCTCGCGGTGGCGAGCGCGGTGGCGCCGAGCGTACGGAAGGAGCGCACGGGGGTGTCCCTTTCCTGTTGGGTCCGAAGACACGGGAGTGACGGGAGATGCGAGCCGATCGGCTGCGCAACGGAGTCTCGTCGACGCGCAGCGTGATCGCACATCCGTCCGCCGTTTTCCGGCCGCACCCCCGTACGACCCCTCGCCCGACTGGTCGTTCGGCCCTCGCGCGGCTGTCTCACCCCGAGCCGTTCAAACCCGTACGGTCCGCCGACCTGCGTCGATGGAAGAAATGTTCGACCTTGGACCAGTTACGGGCGTTCTTGATCGTCCGGAAACAGAGCGGCCGGCGACGCATCCGCCGCCGGCCGCGAGGACATGCCCGGTCCCTAGCCCTTGCTCACCGCCGCCAGGATCTCCGGCAGCCGCTTCGACACCCGAGGCGCCGCCACCTTCAGGCCGCCCCAGACCAGCAGCGCGCCGTAGAGCGCGCCGCCCGGCAGCAGCAGCCACAGGGCCGACTCGGCGTCCGCGAGGTGCAGGACGACGATCGTGACGATCACCGGGGAGCAGAGCACCGCGGCGGAGAACATGCCGCCGAAGACGGAGATCAGCGACAGACCGGCCTGGCCCGGCGCCACGTTCTTGTACGCGCTGCCCTGCGGGATCGAGTACGGGAACCAGGCCGAGGTCACCGCACCGATGCCGACCATCGCGCCGAGCACCGCGAGCGCCATGCCGAGGGCCTGCGGGAAGCCGCCCCACGCGCCGATGACGCCGGCCGTCGCCGTCATCACGAGGACCGTGAACGGCACGGTGATGGACAGCATCGTCAGGGCCCGCGCCCGCAGTTCGGCGAAGGCGTCGGCCGGCGTCGAGATGGTCTGCGCCACCATCCAGAAGGCGGACGTGTCCTGGCCGAACTGGTTGAACATCTGCAGGCCCAGCATGCCCGACGCGAAGCACGCGAAGTAGAGCGAGCCGGTGCCCTGCAGGGCGTTGAACAGCGGGATGATCGCGCCGATGGCGAGCGAGGTCACCCAGCCGGCCTTCGTCTTCGGGTCGCGCCAGATGTAGCGCAGACCGCGCTCCATCACCGTGCCCGTGCGTCCGCCCGGAAGCAGCCGGCCGAGCCGGCCCGACGAAGCCGACTTGTCCTTGGTGCCCGCGCCGTCCGACGCGCCGATCGTCGAGCCGTCCGGCGCGGTCATCAGCTTCACCAGGCTGCCCTGCCACCACACCAGCAGGCCGGCCACGCCGGCCGCGGCGAGCAGCAGCTTCGCGGCGGCGACGACGTAGTCGCCCTCGCCCGCCGCGCCGATCGCGGAGACCGCGGAGGCCGGCGGCAGCCAGCCCACGACCTGGGCGGCCGGTTCGAGCGCCGAGAGCCCGCCGGCCCGGCTGAGCCGCTGCGCGCCGAAGTTGACCAGCTGCATGCCGACCGCGATCACGAGGCCGGACAGGACGGCCAGGTCACGGCCCTTGCGCGAGGTCAGGAGCCGTACGTTCGCGGCGGCCACCGCGCGCGAGAGCGCCACGCAGCCGACGACCTCCAGGGGCACGGCGAGCACGGCGACGACCGTACCGGCCGCGCCGTGCGCGACCGCCAGGGCCGCGCCGACCGCCAGGACCAGGGTGAGGCCCGGGCCGATGCCGACGAGCGAGGCCACGAGCAGCGCCCGGACCAGCGGCCGCGGCCGCAGCGGCAGCATCACGAGACGCGACGGGTCGAGGGTCTCGTCGCCGCTCGGCAGGAACAGCGGCATGACCGTCCAGGACAGCGCGAGCACGCCCGTGATCAGTACCGAGACCGTGGTCGCGGCCGCGTGTCCGCGCAGCGCGAGGAAGGCGAGCGTCATGACGGTGGCGAGGAGCGCCGCGACGACGATCGACGAGACATAGGCGGCGGTCCGGCCGCCCGACTGCCTCAGGCCGTTCTTCAGGAGCGAGAGCTTGAGCCGTACGAAGACCGAGGTCAGCGAGGGGGCCGCGGCAGGAGCGGTGGTCATCGGGCCGAACCGCCCAGCCAGTCGAGCGACTGCCCGGCGTCCCGCCCGTTCGCGCCGACCAGCTCCAGGAACGCGGCCTGCAGCGACGGCGCCGAGCCCCGTACCTGCGCCAGCGGGCCCTGCGCGCGGATCTGCCCGGCGGCCATCACGGCGACCCAGTCGCACAGCGACTCCACCAGCTCCATGACGTGGCTGGAGAAGACGACGGTCGCACCGGAGGAGGTGTAGCGCTCCAGGACCCCGCGGATGGTCTGCGCGGAGACCGGGTCGACGCCCTCGAACGGCTCGTCCAGGAAGAGGACTTCGGGATTGTGCAGCAGGGCCGCCGCCAGGCCGATCTTCTTCCGCATGCCGGTCGAGTAGTCGACGACCAGCTTGTGCTGCGAGCCCGCGAGGTCGAGCACCTCGAGGAGCTGCGTGGCGCGCTTGTCGACCTCGGCGCCCGGCAGACCGCGCAGCCGGCCGCTGTAGGCGAGGAGTTCACGGCCCGAGAGCCGTTCGAAGAGCCGCAGCCCCTCGGGCAGGATGCCGATCCGCGCCTTGACCTGGGCGACGGACTCGGCATCGGCCCAGACGTCGTGGCCGCCGACCCGGATGCGCCCGGCGTCGGGCCGCAGCAGTCCGGTGATCATGGAGAGGGTGGTGGTCTTGCCGGCGCCGTTGGGCCCGACAAGGCCGATGAACTTGCCCGCGGGAAGCACGAGATCGATCCCGTTCACCGCGATCTGCTGGCCGAAGCGCTTCCACAGCCCCTCGACATGAACGGCGGGCGCCGCACCGGATCCCGGTGCGGCGCCCGCCGCTTCGTACGCCCCGTCGAATGCCTGGTCAGGCATCATCTTGCGTCAACCCTTCGGTTGTCCCCGTGTAGTCGGGCACCACCATACGGCTGAGCGCCTTTCGGCCACATTGCCAGGACCCGGCAACGAGGAAGGGCCCTTCACTGCCGCCGCGACCTGGCGTCCGCCGCCTCCCGCCCGCACGCGTACGCCAGCGCGCTGATCAGCTCCTCCGCGTCCGGCAGCCAGCGGTTCGCCGCCGTGGGCTTACGGGCCCACTGCACCGCCCCGTACCCGCCGACCCGGGTCGGCGGCGCCGCCACGAAGTGCCCCTCGCCGCGCGTGACCAGGTCGATCGAGGAGGGCACCCAGCCCAGCTTGCGCACCTGGTCCGGCACCTTGGCCGCGGCGCCGGGCAGCACGAAGAAGAACATCCGGCGGTCCGGCGTGCAGGTCACCGGGCCGAGCGTCAGCTCCATCCGCTCCATCCGGGCCAGCGCGAGGAAGCCGGCCGACTCCGACACCTCGATCGCGTCGAAGGTCCGCCCGGTCGGCAGCAGGATCGACGCCTTCGGCTGCTTGGACCACATCCGGCGGGCCCCGACGGCGCTGCCCGTCGCCTGGGTCGACCAGTCCGGCCTGGCCGGGTGCGCGCCGGGCGCCGGACACGCGTCCGCGCCGCAGGAGCAGCGCTCGCCGCCCTCGACCGCCTCCAGCCAGGTCCCGGGGAACACGTCCCAGTGCCGCTCTTCCGCGTACCGCACCGCGCTGTCCAGCAGCAGCTCGCCCCGCTGCTTGGGAATCTGTGCGGCTTCCGTGACTCCGATGGTCTCTTCCACGACGAACTCAACTCCCGCCGTCACCTGGGGTTACGGGCGCGGCACCCCCGCCGGGTGGCGCATCGATCCTGCATGCGGGGCGCACGGGTGCACGGACGGGGGCGCGCGGGGGCAGGTAGAGCGGGTGGGGGGTACGGATGGGACGGGGGGCGTCGGTGACGTACCGCCGTACCGTGCGTGGACGGGTGGGGCAGGGCGACCGACGTGTCCGGTTTCGCGTGTTCACATCTGCATTGACCGGATATCGGCCGGGCAGTGATCAGCCAGTCGATCACTTCGATCACCGATCACGCTCATGCGCGGCCTCAGGGGGTAGCAATCATGGCAGCCAGGCCACTCGTCGCCCGCCAGCCCAACGAACGGCTGCAGGCGCTCATCCAGGAAGCCGGGTGCTCCAACGCCGGCCTCGCCCGCAGGGTCAACATGGTCGGCGCGGAGCGCGGCCTCGACCTGCGCTACGACAAGACGTCGGTGGCGCGCTGGCTGCGCGGGCAGCAGCCGCGCGGCCGGGCGCCGGGCATCATCGCCGAGGCCCTCGGCCGCAAGCTCGGCCGCACGGTCACCATCGACGAGGTCGGCATGGCCAACGGCCGCAACCTCGCCTCCGGCGTCGGCCTCCAGTTCGCGCCGACCGTGCTCGGGGCCATCGAGCAGGTCTGCGAGCTGTGGCGCAGCGACGTCGGCAGACGGGACTTCCTGTCCGCCTCGACGGTGGCCGCCTCCGCGCTCGTCGAGCCCAGCCGCGACTGGCTGATCACCGGCGCCGACCCGCAGGTCGCCCGGCACGCCGGGGCCCGGGTCGGGGCGTCGGACGTGGCGGCGGTTCGGGCGATGACGGCCGCCCTGGTGGACCTGGACCGGAAGTTCGGCAGCGGGCACGTGCGCCCGGTGGTCGTCCACTACCTCAACAGCGTGGTGTCGGGCATGCTCTCCGGCTCCTACCGGGAGGCCGTCGGCCGCGAGCTGTTCGCCGCCGTCTCCCGGCTCACCGAACTCGCCGGCTACATGGCCGTCGACACCGGCCAGCCGGGACTCGCCCAGCGCTACTACATCCAGGCGCTGCGGCTCGCGCAGGCCGGCGGCGACCGGGCGTACGGCGGTTACGTGCTGGCCGCCTCGATGAGCCACCTCGCCGCCCAGCTCGGCAACCCGCGGGAGATCGCGCAGCTCGCGCGGGCCGCGCAGGAGGGCGCACGCGGGCAGGTGCCGCCGCGCGCGGAGGCGATGTTCCTCGCCGCCGAGGCCCGCGGGCACGCGCTGCTCGGCGACGCCCGGGCCTGCGAGCTGGTCGCGGGCCGGGCCGAGGAGGCCCTGCAGCGGGCCGACCCGGACGCCGGCGACGACCCGTCCTGGATCGCCCACTTCGACGAGGCGTACCTCGCGGACGAGCTGGCGCACTGCCACCGCGACCTGGGCCAGGGCCGGGAGGCGGCCCGGGCGGCCGAGCGCTCCCTGGCCGGCCACCCCGAGTCGCGGGTCCGGCGGCGGGCGATCGGCCTGGCGCTGCTCGCCTCGGCGCAGGTCCAGCAGCGCGAGGTCGAGGCGGCCTGCCGGACCGGCACCCGCGCCCTGGAGATGCTGGGGACGCTGCGGTCCTCGCGGGGCGCGGAGTACCTGGGCGATCTGAAGGACCGCCTGGAGCCGTTCTCGGGGGAGGCGGTGGTGCGGGAGTTCGGGGCGCGGCTCGACCTGCACGCGGCGTAGGTCACACGCGTACGGCACGGGTCACGCGCGTAGGACACGGGTCACACCCGTACGTCACACCTGCGTCACACCGGGTCGGACGTGTGTGCGGCGGCCCGGGGGCACCCGGTAGCGTGAGCCGACGGTTCCGTAGCCAGCGCGAGAACGCCCAGCAGTCCAGTACACAGGAGTCCCGGTGACGCACAGCGGACAGGGGCCGGAGCAGCAGTATCCGGCCGCTCAGCCCCTCCCCCCTGAGGTGACCCCTGGTGGCTCCTCGGACGCCCAGGCCACGCAGTACCTGCCGCCGATCCCGGCGCAGCCGCCGGTCGCGCCGCCGCAGCCCGGCTACGGCTACCCGCAGGCCGCCCCACAGCAGCCGCAGCCGCAGCCGGGGTACGGCTACCCCGGCCCGGACTCCCAGGCGACGCAGTTCATCGCGCCGGTCGCGGACTCCCAGGCCACGCAGTACATCCCGCCGGCCGCGGACTCCCAGGCCACGCAGTACATCCCGCCGGCCGCCGCCGGGCCCGACGCCCAGGCGACCCAGTACATGGCTCCCGTCCCGCCCCAGGCGCCGGTGCAGCCCCAGGCTCCCGTCCCGCCCCAGGCGCCGGTGCCGCAGGAGCGGCCGCCGCTCGCCGACTTCGACAACCTGTTCCGCAGCGAGACCCCGCAGCCCCCGGCCCCGCGGCCGGCCCAGCAGCCCGGTTACGGCTACCCGCAGGCACCGCCGCCGCAGGCGACCGCGCAGTTCCAGTCGCCGCAGCCGCCGCCCCCGCAGCAGCAGTACGGCTACCAGGACGCCTACTACGACGACGAGCCCGAGCCGCCGCGCCGCAAGTCGCCCCTCGCGCTGATCGCGGGTGTCGTGGCGGGCTGCGCCGTGATCGGGCTCGCGGCGGGCGCGCTGCTCAGCGGCGGGGACGACGACAAGAAGGACACGGCCGGCGCCGGACAGAACGTGGCCGCGAGCTCGGCCGCGCCCTCCGGCTCCTCGGGCGAGCCGGACGAGCAGGCCGCCGACCCGGTGAAGGCCCAGGCGCAGGCCCTGGACAAGCTGCTCGCGGACAGCAACAACAGCCGCGACACGGTGATCCGCTCGGTCGGGAACATCCGGCAGTGCGAGAACCTCGGCCAGGCCGCCACCGACCTGCGCGGCGCGGCCCAGCAGCGCCGTGAGCTCGTCACCCGGCTCCAGTCGCTCTCCGTGGACAAGCTGCCGAACAGCACGGCACTGTCCGCCGCCCTCGTCAAGGCGTGGGAGGCGTCGGCCGCGGCCGACGCCCACTACGCGGCCTGGGCGGACCAGGCGAACGGCAACAAGAAGATCTGCAAGGGCGACCACGCCCGGCACACCAGCGAGACGAACGCGGGCGACAGCAAGAGCCTGGAGGCGACGGCCGCGAAGAAGACGGCGGCCGGGCTGTGGAACCCGACCGCCGAGAAGTACGGACTGACGAAGCGCAACTACACCCAGCTCTGACGGGGTGGGCGGGGCGGGCCGCCAGGGCCTGCCCGGCGGATCGGGGTCGGACAGGCCCTAGGGCGCGGCCAGGACCGTCTCGCCGACGTCGACGAAGCCGGGCTTCTCCGCCACCAGGCGCCCGTCCCGTACGACCTGGAAGGTCACGTCGTGGTTGACGATCCGGGGGAAGCCGGGGGCGCCGAGCAGGTCGTCGTACCGCCAGCGGAGCGGGGGCGTCAGACCGCCGGTGTCGATCTTGGCGCCCTCGTCGAGCGCGTGCGAGAGCTGGAGTCCGGTGACCCTGTCGCTGTCGAGCGACTCGATGAGCTGCTTGAGGACCGTGTAGGCGATCCAGGTGGTCTGCACGCCCGTGTCGGTCGGGTCGACGCGGTTGTCGGCGAAGGCGTGCTCCTTGATCACCTTGCGCATCGGGTCCCACGCCTTGTCGTCGGCCTGCGGGTACCAGCCGGTGACGTAGGCGCCCTCGAAGGGGCTGTGCGGGCCGCCGGTGCGGTCGATGAGCGGCTGGTCGACGCTGCCGAGGACGGAGGAGATCCGCACGGAGCCGTCGCCCTGCTTCGGCAGCCGGCGGAAGGAGTCGAAGAAGGTCTGGGTGCGCTCGCCGAGCACGGCGGTGACGCAGCCCTCGTCGCCGCCCGCCCGGGCCCGGGCGCGGGTGGCCTGCTGGGTGTACTCGCCGGCGTCCTCGACGGCCGGGATGTCGATGGCGCTGCGGTGGTCGGCCTTGCGGAGCCCGGAGTTGAGCAGGTCGGGCAGCCGGTCGCCGGCGATGGTGTCGGGGCGGACCAGGGAGACCTTGCGGCAGCTCGCGGCGAGCTGCATGCCGTGGCCGGCGATGAGGGAGGCCACGCCGCCGTTGACGGGATAGGAGAGCGGGCTGGTGAACTCGTCCTCGGAGATGCCGTAGCCGCCGATGTACGGGATGTCCGCGGCCTCCAGCGGGGCCATGAAGGCGTTGCCGTTCTGGCTGTACGAGCCGACGACGGCGACCGCGCCCTCGTGGACGGCCCGGCGGGCGCACGCGGCGGCGCCGGCGGTGGTGTTCTCTTCGTTGCAGGTGAGTACGCGGAGCTCGTGGCCGTTGATGCCGCCGTTGGCGTTGACCCAGCGGGCATAGGCCTTGGCCATGGCGGGCATGCCGGGCATGTTGGTGGCACGGGTCTGGTCAGGAGCCCAGGTCATGACGGTGACGGGCTCCCTGGAGCCCCCCGTGGCCCCAGGGAGTACGCCGCAGCCGGTCAGCAGCGACGCTGCGGCCGCCGCTGTCGTGACGTACGCGATGGGGGAAGTAAGTCGCCTACCGGTCATGGGCATGCACACTTCCGCCTCACGGGTAACGCGGCGGTGAGCCTGATGCAACGGTGGGTGACGTCAAGGTGAATTACAGGCGTCGGCCGAGGCCGGGAACCGCGCTGCCGGAGGGGGAACGTACGATCGAACGGTGTCCAGCTCCACGTCCCCTTCAGTGAACTCTTCCCGTCGCGGCCGTCGCTCCTCCACCATGGGCGGCATGCCTCTCAACGACATGCCGTGGTGGCGCTGGCGCGCGAACGTGCGCTCGGCGCTGCACATGCTCTCGGACCCGGGGTTCCACGAGACCGCCTGGCTGGCCGGCCAGGAGGGGTACGGGGACATCACCGACGCCGTGTACCGGCTGGTGGAGGACACCTGGCTGGACAACTGGTCCGCCGAGAAGTACGTGGGGACGATCTTCCGCGACTCCGGTGAGGCCGCGCTCGTCGACGTCGCCGTCCTGCGCGTGCTGCGGATCATGCACCAGGTCGGGGCGGACGCGCCGGTCTCCGCGTATCTGGAGCACCACGGCTGGCCGGAGGCGGTACGGGCCGCGCGCGAGGCGCACATACGCATGGCGACGGCCGACGGGGACGACCCGGACGCGCCGCCGCGCACGCTCGAAGTGCTGCGCATCATGACGAGGTCCGCCTGACGGACGGTGTGCCTGTGGCCAGGGCTCACTGTGGCAGGCTAGGCAGATGACCGACCAGTACGTCCTCACCCTCTCGAGCCCCGACAAGCAGGGCATCGTGCACGCCGTGTCGAGCTACCTCTTCATCACGGGTTGCAACATCGAGGACAGCCAGCAGTTCGGAGACCGTGACACCGGTCTCTTCTTCATGCGGGTCCACTTCTCGGCCGAGGCCCCGGTCACGGTGGAGAAGCTCCGGGCGAGCTTCGCCGCGGTCGGCGACTCCTTCGCGATGGACTGGCAGATCAACCGGGCCGACGAGCGGATGCGCGTCGTGCTGATGGTGTCGAAGTTCGGCCACTGCCTGAACGACCTGCTGTTCCGCTCGCGGATCGGCGCGCTGCCGGTCGACATCGTCGCGGTGGTGTCCAACCACACCGACTTCGCCGAGCTGGTGGGCTCGTACAGCATCCCGTTCCGGCACATTCCGGTCACCAAGGACACCAAGGCCCAGGCCGAGGCGGAGCTCCTGGAGCTGGTCCGCGAGGAGCGCGTCGAGCTGGTCGTCCTCGCCCGCTACATGCAGGTCCTCTCCGACGACCTCTGCAAGCAGCTCTCCGGCCGGATCATCAACATCCACCACTCCTTCCTGCCGAGCTTCAAGGGCGCCAAGCCCTACCACCAGGCCCACGCCCGCGGCGTGAAGCTCATCGGCGCCACCGCCCACTACGTGACGGCCGACCTCGACGAGGGCCCGATCATCGAGCAGGAGGTCGAGCGGGTGGGCCACGAGGTCACGCCGGACCAGCTGGTCGCGATCGGGCGGGACGTGGAGTGCCAGGCGCTGGCGCGGGCGGTGAAGTGGCATGCGGAGCGCCGCATTCTGCTGAACGGGCGGCGCACGGTCGTCTTCGCGTAGCGCGGGGGCGGGCCTGGAAGCCCCGCCCGCTACATCCGGCTCAGTGACGCCGCCGCGAACAGCACGTCCCTGATCGCCTCGCGGTCGCCGTCCTGGCCCGCGGCCGCGTCCTCCGGCGGGATGTGCCCCGCGACGAGCTGGCAGAACTCGACGCCGTCCATGGCGACCTGGGCCACCGCGTGGTCGCGGGAGCCGAGGGCGGCGGGGGAGTCCAGGGCGATGAACCAGTGGCCGCCGCCCGCGCCCTCGATCTCCAGGTGGAGCGAGCGGCCCGGAGAGCCGGCCGTGACGAGTTCGCGGGGCGGGGCGGCCAGCCCCGCACGGCGGCGCCCGGCGAGGACGGCCGGGAGCTGACGGGCGGCGAGGTCGATCATGCCGTGCAGATGCGCGCCGCTGGGCGGCTCGTACGGGTAGTCCACCGCCTCCGCGATGTCCCCGGCGTGCACCCAGCACTCGAAGGCCCGCTCCAGGAGCGCGTCCCGCAGCGGCATCGCGAAGTCGCCGTAGGTCACGGTCAGGTCGGCGACGCCACGGCCGGCGAACGACACCGTGCGGATCAGGGTGTGGCCCTGCTCCCGCCACGGCTCGCGGATCGTGCGGGTCGGCGGCCGGACCGCGGCGTTCCAGTACGCCTCGGTCCGCTCGGCCGGCGACAGCTCGCCGACGCCCTTGCCCAGCGGATCGTCGAGCCCGAGCGACGCCGCCACCAGGCCGTCCACGGCGAGGAGATGGCCGATGACCCCGGCCACGGTGGTCTTCCGGTTCACTCGCCGCTCGCCCTCGAACCACTTGAGCCGCACCGGCGCGTGCCACTCCGCCTCGCCGATGTCGCGCAGCAGCGCGTCGAGCCGGGCGGTCTCCGCGTCGTACGGAGTCGCCCACGCCGGCACCGGGATCCGGGCCGGGCGGCGGCCGAGACAGTTCTCCAGGACCCGGGAGCGCAGCAGCGGGTCCAGGTCCAGATCGCGCTCGGCGTGCAGGAGTCCGACCGCGTCGCGCAGCCGCAGCGCCTCCTCCGCGCACGGGGCGCACTCGGTGAGGTGGTCCTCGACGGCCCGGGTCTCCGCGGCCGAGCACGCCGAAAGCGCCCAGGCCCCGAGGAGGGACTTGAGCACCCGGTGCGGGAGTTCCGGTACGGGCTCCGCCTCGGCGGGTTCGGGGCTCGCCGGCTCCGGTTCGGGCTCCACCGGCCCGCTCGTCGGCACGAAGGGTGCCGACAGGTCCGCGTGGTCGTCCGCCGCCGGGCGCGGGCCCGGTATCCACGGGGCGCGGGCGACCTCCTCGGGATCGTCGTTCGCCCCGCTCACAGCGCCCGTCCGTAGCCGCCGTGGCCGGGCGGCGACGAGCCCTCGAGCGGCCGGGTGTTGGCCGTCGAGAGCAGCTGGAGCCCGAGCCGCAGCCGGCGCCGGGCCTCGTCCTCGGTCACGCCGAGGTCCGCGGCCGTCTGCCGGTAGTCCCGGCGCTGGAAGTACGCCAGCTCCAGGGCCTGCCGCAGCGGCGTCGGCATGGACGTCACGATGTAGTCGGCGCGGGCCGCGACCGAGGCCCGGCGCACCTTCTGCTCCAGCTCCTCCGCCGAGCCCTCGCCGCGCTCCGCGAA
Organism: Streptomyces sp. NPDC003943; assembly: GCF_053605265.1. Lineage (NCBI taxonomy): Bacteria > Bacillati > Actinomycetota > Actinomycetes > Kitasatosporales > Streptomycetaceae > Streptomyces > Streptomyces sp. NPDC003943. The sequence goes on from NZ_JBSGIW010000004.1 coordinate 49,967, forward strand.
GGCGAGCGCCTCGGCCTGCCGCAGCCGGTGCACGGCCTGCCGCTGGGTGAGCCGGGCGACCCAGGCGCGCATGTTGCCCTGCTTGGGGTCGTACGCGTCGGGGTTCTCCCAGATGTAGCCGAAGACCTCGCGGGTGACCTGGTCGGCCGCGTCGTCGTCGTCGAGCACCCGGTGGGCCAGGCTGTGCACGAGCGACGCGAACTTGTCGTAGAGCTCGCCGAGCGCGGCCGCCTCACCGCGCGCGAGCCGCTGCTGCATCCTGCGGTCCCAGCGCGGTGGTGTGTCCTTCGCCGCCATCCGAGGCCCTCCCGACAGCCCTTGCCCGACCCGAGTTCCTTCCCCAAAGTAACGGGCCCGGCCCCCGGCACGCCCCTGATTGCCGCAAGTGCGCCCTTGACGCGCCGCGGAATGGTAAGGAAAGCGACAACCCTGGAGCCGGGGGTTTGGGACCGGCGCGAACGGGCAGCGGGAGGGGGCAGGAACGCCGGACTCCGTTTGCTCCCGCTTCTGTTCCCCTGCCCCTTGCCTCGAAAGGTGCCGCTCGTGACGATCCAGGTCGACGAGGACGAGCAGGACCCATGGACCGTGCTGCGCATCAGCGGCGAGCTGGATCTCGTGACCTCCCCGCTGATCCGCAGACGCCTCCACGCCGTCGTCGCCGTCGGCCGCCACGACGTGGTGCTCGATCTCTCCACCGTCCGCTTCTGCGACTCCAGCGGCGTCGGCGTCCTGGTGGCCGCCCGCCGGCTGATGCGCTCCTGCGGCGGCCGGCTCCGGCTGATCCTGCCCGCCCGCGGCGCCGAGGACGGGGCGCACGTGAACCGCGTGCTCGGCGCGCTCGGCGTGCGCCGCCTCTTCGAGGTGTACGCGGACGTGCCGGCCGCCCTCGACGACGCGGCCGAGCCGCTGTCCGCGTGACGACCGCTAGGCCCCGGCCCCGTACCGCTCGCGCAGCTTGTACTTGAGCACCTTGCGCAGCGTCTCGTTGCGCGGCAGCGCGTCCACCACCTCCAGCTGCTCCGGCAGCTTGAAGACCGACAGCCCCGCCTTCCGCAGGAAGGCCGTGACCTCGTCCAGGGTCAGCGGCGCGGCGCCCGGGGGCTGTTCGACCACCGCGCAGACGCGCTCGCCGCGCTCGGGGTCGGGCAGTCCGATGACGGCCGCGTCGCCGACGCCCGGGTGCTCGTGGAGCAGGTCCTCGATCTCCTTGGCGGAGATGTTCTCCCCCTTGCGGATGATGATGTCCTTGATCCGCCCGGTGAGGACCAGGTGCCCGCTCGGCGTCAGGTGCCCGACGTCCCCCGTGATGAGGAAGCCGTCCTCGTCGAAGGCGGCCGCGGTCTGCGCCGGGTCGAGGTAGCCGCGGCAGACCGCCTCGCCGCGCAGCCGCACCTCGCCGTCCGCCGTGATCCGTATCTCCATGCCGGCGGGCGGCCGGCCCTCGGTCGTCGCCAGGTTCTCGGCGGTGTCGCCCGGGTCGCCCATGGTGATCATGGGGACCTCGGTCATGCCGTAGCCGTGGGTGAGCCGGCAGCCCAGTTCGCGGACGACCGCGTGGTAGATCTCGGGCGGCTTGGGCGCGCCGCCGCCCGCGAGGAGGCGGAGCGTGGGGATGACCGGCTCGCCCGGCTGCTTGCGCTGCTCGGCCAGGAACATCGCGTAGAAGGCGGTGGAGCCGCCGGCCACGGTGACGCCGTGCCTGCGGTACTCGTCGAGCGCATCGGGCAGCGCGAACTGCTCGAACATGACCGCGGGGAAGCCGTAGAGCAGCAGCATCACCGTGTAGTCGGGCCCGGCGATGTGCGCGTACGGGAAGGCCATCGAGCCGACGTCGTCGGGGGCGAGGTGCAGCGCGTGGGCGAGGCAGGAGCCGCCCGCGAGCAGGGAACGGTCCGTGTGCAGCACGCCCTTGGGGTCCGAGGTCGTCCCCGAGGTCCAGTAGATCCAGCGGACGGCGGTCCCGTCGGCGGGCGGTGGCGGCAGCACGGCCGGGTCGCCGTCGGGCATGCCCTCGTGTTCGTACGCCTCGAAGACGCCGCGCGCCCCGAGCCGCCGGGCCATCGCGGTGTGGTCGAACCCGCGCCAGACGCCGGGCACGGCGAAGAACTCGGCGCCGGACTCGCGCAGCGCGAAGCCGACCTCCTTGTCCCGGTAGAAGGGGATGACCGGGGTCTGTACGGCGCCGAGGCGGGCGAGCGCGAAGGAGAGCACCGCGGTCTCGATCCGGGTCGGCAGCTGCCACGCGACGACGGTTCCGGGCCGCACGCCCATCCCGTACAGCCCGGCGGCCACCCGCTCGGCCCGGTCGCGCAGCTCGCCGAAGGTGAGGGTCCGGTCGCCCTGGAGGAGCACGGGCCGGCCGGGCGTGAGGGCGGCGCGGCGCTCGACGAGCTCCCAGAGCGTGCGGGACGCGCCCAGGGCGTGTGCGGTCTCGGTCGCGGTCGGTGTCTCGGACTCGGGCATGCCCTGCTCCTTTTGGCTGACGGTTCGTCAGATCGTGCGGAGAGCGTAGAGGGACGGTCCTTGTCGGTCCAGATGCGCGGGGCTAGCCTGAAGGCGCGTTCGTATCTGACGGGTCATCAGAAACTCCGAGGCCCCGACACCGGGAGTTGAGTCCATGACGGAACTGCCCCGCATCATCAGCGTCGACGACCACGTGATCGAGCCCGCGCACCTCTTCGCCAGCTGGCTCCCGGCCCGCTACCGCGACCGCGGCCCGCAGCCCCTCACCGCCGGGATCGGCGAGCTCGCGTACGTCGGCGGCAAGTACCAGATCACGATGGATCCCGACGGGCCGCCCACCGACTGGTGGATCTACGAGGACCTGAAGTTCCCGTACAAGCGGAACATCGCCGCCGTCGGCTTCGACCGGGACGACATGACCCTGGAGGGCATCACCCGCGAGGAGATGCGCCGCGGCTGCTGGGACCCGGCCGCGCGGCTGAAGGACATGGACCTCAACCACGTGGAGGCGTCGCTCTGCTTCCCGACCTTCCCGCGGTTCTGCGGGCAGACCTTCGCCGAGGCCAAGGACAAGGAGGTCGCGCTCGCCTGCGTGCGCGCCTACAACGACTGGATGGTCGAGGAGTGGTGCGGCGACAGCGGCGGCCGGCTCGTCCCGCTGTGCATCATCCCGCTGTGGGACATCGACCTGGCCGTCGCCGAGATCCGGCGCAACGCGGCCCGCGGCGTCCGGGCGGTCACCTTCTCCGAGATCCCGACGCACCTCGGGCTGCCGTCGATCCACTCCGGCTACTGGGACCCGTTCTTCGCCGTCTGCCAGGAGACCGGGACCGTCGTCAACATGCACATCGGCTCGTCCTCGCAGATGCCCGCCGCCTCGCCCGACGCCCCGCCCGCCGTCCAGGCCTCGCTCAGCTTCAACAACGCGATGGCGTCGATGATGGACTTCCTCTTCTCCGGGGTGCTGGTGAGGTTCCCGCGACTGAAGCTCGCGTACAGCGAGGGCCAGATGGGCTGGATCCCGTACGCCCTCGAACGCGCCGACGACGTGTGGGAGGAGCACCGCGCCTGGGGCGGGGTGCGCGACCTGATCCCGGAGCCGCCGTCCACGTACTACTACCGGCAGATCTTCTGCTGCTTCTTCCGCGACAAGCACGGCATCGCCTCACTGGACGTCGTCGGGCGGGACAACGCCACCTTCGAGACCGACTACCCGCACGTCGACTCGACCTTCCCGCACACCAAGGAGGTCGCGCTCGACCACGTGAAGGGCCTCGACGACGAGACCGTCTACAAGCTGATGCGCGGCAACGCCATCCGCATGCTCGGCCTCGGAATCGTCTGATGGAGCTCGCGTACACGGAGGAAGAGGAGGAGTTCCGGGCGGGGCTGAGGGACTGGCTCGCGCGCGAACTGCACAGCCTCCCGCCCAGGCCCGACCCGCTCGACTGGCCCGCCCGGCGCGCGTACGACTGCGGCTGGCAGCGGCGGCTCTACGAGGCGGGGTACGGGCACGTGCACTGGGACGCCTCGCCGACGCAGCGGCTGATCTTCCTGGAGGAGACCGAACGGGCCGGCGCGCCCTACGTCGGCGCCAACTTCGTCGGGCTGCTCCACGCGGGACCGACCATCGCCGCCGAAGGCACGGCGGAGCAGCGGGCCCGCTGGCTGGAGCCGGTCCTGCGCGGCGACGAGGTGTGGTGCCAGGGCTTCAGCGAGCCCGACGCCGGGTCCGACCTGGCGTCGCTGCGCACCCGGGCCGTCCGGGACGGCGACCACTACGTCGTCACCGGACAGAAGACCTGGACCTCGCACGCCGAGGTCGCCGACTGGTGCGAACTCCTCGTCCGCACCGACCCCGACGCGCCCAGGCACCGCGGGATCAGCTGGCTCGCGATGCCGATGGACAGCCCCGGGATCACGGTCCGGCCGCTGCGCACGCTCGCCGGGTCGGCCGAGTTCGCCGAGATGTTCCTCGACGAGGTGCGGGTGCCGGTCTCCCATCGCGTCGGCGCGGAGAACGACGGCTGGCGCGTCACCATGGTCACCCTCTCCTTCGAGCGCGGCACCGCCTTCGTCGGCGAGGTCGTCGCCTGCCGCCGCGTCCTCGGCGAACTCGCCCGCACGGCGCGGAAGAACGGCCGCTGGGACGACCCCGTCCTGCGCCGCCGGCTCGGCCGGCTCGGCGCCGAGTTCCAGGCGCTGTGGCGGCTCACCCAGTGGAACGTGAGCGAGGCCCAGGCCACCGGCGGCGTCCCCGGCACCGGCGGCTCCGTCTTCAAACTGCGCTACTCGCACGCCCGCCAGGAGCTGTACGACACCGCCGCCGCCGTCCTCGGGCCCGACGCGCTCGACCTGGCGCGCGACTGGAACCTCGACCGGCTGTCCTCGCTCTCGTACACGATCGCCGCGGGCACCTCGCAGATCCAGCAGAACATCGTCGCCGAGCGCATCCTCGGCCTGCCGAAGGGCCGGTGAACCGACGCATGGACTTCCGACTCACCGAGGACCAGCAGGCGCTGAAGCGCGGGGTACGGGAGCTGCTCGCCGCCCGCTTCGGGCGGGAGGCCCTCCGGGCGGCCGTGGACGCCGGCGGGGTGCTCGACCGGGCGCTGTGGCGGGAGCTCGGCGCGGCCGGGTTCTTCGCGCTGCGGCTCCCGGAGGCGGACGGCGGGGTAGGGCTCGGGCTGCCCGAGGCGGTCCTCGTCTTCGAGGAGGCGGGCCGGGCGCTGCTGCCGGGCCCGCTCGTGGCCACGCACCTGGCGGCGGGGCGGGTGCCGGGCGCGGCCGAGGGCGTGGCGGTGGTGGCGCGGGCCGACGGCGAGCTCGTGGAGTGGCTGGACGCGGCGGACGCGGTCGTCGGCGACGTCTCCGGGGCCGCGCCGATGCGGTCGGTCGACCCGCTGACGCCCCTGCACCGGCTGCCCGGCGGAGCCGCGCCCGCCGAAGCGGACACGGCCTGCCTCCTCACCGCCGCCGAGCAGCTCGGCAGCGCCGCCCGCACCACCGAGCTCGCGGTCGCGCACGCCCGGGTGCGCGAGCAGTTCGGACAGCCGATCGGCGCCTTCCAGGCCGTCAAGCACTTGTGCGCGCAGATGCTCGTACGAACGGAAGTAGCCCGGGCCGCCGTCTACGCCGCCGCCGTCACCGCCGACCCGGTGGAGATCGCGGGCGCCCGGCTGCTCGCCGACGAGGCGGCGGCCGGCTGCGCCCGGGACTGTCTCCAGGTGCACGGCGGCATGGGCTTCACCTGGGAGGCCGATGTCCATCTGCACCTGAGACGGGCCTGGGTGCGGGCCGGGCGCGGGCTCGGCGGGGCGGTGGCGGAGGAGCGGGTGGCGGCGGCCCTGGAGCCGGCGCCGTAACGCGGTCGGTCCGGAGGGTCACGCAGCGTCGATATCGGGTTGTGTCCTTCGGCCGGGTCGTCACGGGCCGGAGTCGACCCCGGCCTCCGGTACGCTCCGTTGGATGCGAGTGCTTGTGGGACCGGATCGCGCCGGTGCCGCCCCCGGGGCGGCTCCGGGTCCCGGAATGCCCGCCGCTCGCGCCCCCTGGCGGCGTTTTGCGCGCCTCTGTTCGACTCCCCGCAGCGTGCGTCGCACAGTATGGACCATGCGTACTCCTTCGCGCTGGAATATGCCTGAAGCGCTTGTTGCGGTGACTGTACGTCAACCATGCTGTCTCACAAGGGAATCACGTTCCGTTAGGTCGTCGAGGACGCCGGTTCGGATGGTGTGAACGGTGCAGGTGCTTCAGGTTCAGTTGGAGGTCGGGGCGGACCCGGCAGAGGTGGGTCGCGCCCGGCGTTGGGCGCGTTCGCGGCTGGCCGGGTCGGGGATAGGCGATGACGAGCCGCTCGCGGACACGCTGGTGCTGCTCATCTCGGAGCTCGTGACCAACGCGGTGGTGCACACGGGCTGTCCGGCCGTGCTGCGGATGCTGTTCGGCGGGGGCGGGGTGCGGGTCGAGGTGGCCGACCGCAGCGACCGGCCGCCGCGGCCCCGGCACGCGGCCGGCGAGGACACCAACGGGCGCGGCCTGGAACTCGTGGACGGCCTCGCGGACCGCTGGGGCTGGCAGCGCGAAGGCGCGGGCAAGAGCATCTGGTGCGAGGTGGACCGGGCTCCGGCCGGGTCGCCGGCGCCGGAATCCGTCGTGGCGGTGTCACCCACCCGGGCGTGGTGTTGACGGTTCGTGGCGAATTGATCACTCTTGGGTGAGCGATTCGTTCTGCGAGGGGAGTCGAGGGGCGTGGCCCCTCGGCGAGCGCGGGTCGTGACGGGTGGCGGCGTCCCCCGCGGTGCTCCGCACGCGGGGGGACACCCACGCGCCGTGCTCGGGGCGCGCGCGAGTGCGCCGCCACCCGCGAAGTCCTACAGGACGGCCACCGGTGAGACCGGTGTGCCCGTGCCGCCCACGAAGGGCTCGGGCATGGCGGAGAGCAGGAACGCGTACCGCCGCGTCTGTGCACAGGCTGTGGACAGCGCCTCCAGATTCCAGTTCTGCCCCTGGAGCATCCCCATCTCGACCAGGTCGAGGGCGTGCACGGGCAGCCACAGGTCCTCGATCTCCGGCGGGAAGATCTCGAAGGTGAGCGTGTCGTTGGCGACCGCCGCCACGTCCCGGGCGTGGAACCACTCGGGCGTGCGGACGGACAGGCCGGGTGACGGGAAGGCGTAGCCGTGCTTGTCGCCGGCCAGGTACACCTGCAGCTGCCCGGTCCGTACGAGCACGATGTCGCCGGACCGGACCGTGACCCCGCCGAACTCGGCGGCCTCGTCCAGGTCCTCGGGCGTCACGGCGTGGTCGCCGGGCAGCCGGTCCACGCCCTTGGCCGCCGCCACGTCGAGCAGCACGCCCCGGCTGACGATGTGCCGCGCGGTGTGGATGCCGCTGAACTCGGAGCGGCCGTGCGCGGTGACGGTGCCGGCCGGGCGCCCGTTGTAGATCCGGCCCGAGTGCGAGACATGGGTGAGCGCGTCCCAGTGGGTGCCCGCCTGGAGGCCGAGGGTCACGGCGTCGTCGCTGGTGGCGACGGTGCCGGGGCCGAAGAGCTCCTGGTTGATCTGCACCATCGTGTGGAGCGGGTTGACCCGGCCGGGGATCATGCCGGTCTGCACGCCGTCCTGCTTGAGGTCGACGGCGAGCGGGATCCGCTGCCCGGTGCGGACGGTCGCGGCGGCCTCCCGTACCACCTCGTCGGTGATCAGGTTGAGCGTGCCGATCTCGTCGTCCCGGCCCCAACGTCCCCAGTTGTTGACGCGTTTGGCGATCTCGTGGAATTCGGGCGGTAGGGGCATCGGGCGCCTCCGGGGTCTTGTTTTCCGGTATCTGACGGGCCGTAGAATCCTGCCGACGAAGGAATCTAACGGACCGTCAGAAACCCGGGAAGGGGCCGGTCGTGGGGAACTTCTTGGCAGGAAAGGTCGTCGCGGTCACGGGCGCGGGGCGGGGCATCGGCCGTGCCGTCGCCCTCGCCTGCGCGGCGGAGGGCGCGAAGGTCGTCGTCAACGACTACGGGGTGTCCATCGAGGGCGGCGAGCCCACCAGCGAGATCGCCGAGTCCGTGGTCAAGGAGATCGCGGCGGCGGGCGGCGCGGCGGTCGCCGTCGCCGACGACATCTCGACGATGGCGGGCGGCCAGCGGATCGTCGACGTGGCGCTCGCCGAGTACGGGCGGATCGACGGGGTCGTGTGCGTGGCCGGCATCCTGCGCGAGCGGATGCTCTTCAACATGTCCGAGGAGGAGTGGGACCCCGTCGTCGCCACCCACCTCAAGGGCACCTTCACCGTCTTCCGCGCCGCGTCCGCCGTCATGCGCCGGCAGGGCTCCGGCACGCTCATCGGCTTCACCAGCGGCAACCACCAGGGCTCGGTCGCCCAGGCCAACTACTCCGCCGCCAAGGGCGGCATCATCTCGCTCGTCCGGAGCGCGGCGCTCGGACTCCACAAGTACGGGGTCACCGCCAACGCGGTCGCACCGGTCGCCCGTACCCGCATGTCGGCCAACGTGCCGATGACGCTGAAGGAGATCGGCGAGCCGGAGGACGTCGCCGCGCTCGTCGTCTACCTGCTCTCCGACCGGGCCAGGGCCGAGAAGATCACCGGCCAGGTCTACACGATCGCCGGCCCCAAGATCGCCGTCTGGGCCCAGCCGCGCGAGCTGCGTGCCGGATACGCGGAGGGCGGCGCGTGGACGCCGGAGCGGATCGCGGACTTCCTGCCGGGGACGGTCGGCATCGACCCGATGCCGCTGCTCCAGCAGCTGGAGGAGATGGCGCGGGCCGCGGCGGCCGGCGACCGGCCCAACGCGGCCGGGCCGGACCGGGGCAAGGGGGAGGGCCGATGAGAGGCGTCGTCTTCGACGGCAAGGAGGTCCGGGTCGTCGACGACCTGGAGGTCCGCGACCCCGGTCCCGGCGAGGTGCTCGTCGGCATCCGCGCCGCCGGGCTCTGCCACAGCGACCTGTCCGTCGTGGACGGGACGATCCCGTTCCCGGCGCCCGTCGTCCTCGGCCACGAGGGCGCCGGCGTCGTCGAGGCCGTCGGCCCCGGCGTCACCCATGTCGCCCCGGGCGACCACGTGGCCCTGTCCACCCTCGCCAACTGCGGTGCCTGCGCCGACTGCGACCGCGGCCGGCCCACCATGTGCCGCAAGGCGATCGGCAGGCCCAGCCGGCCCTTCACCCGCGCCGGCACCCCGCACTTCCAGTTCGCCTCGAACTCCTCCTTCGCCGAGCGGACCGTCGTCAAGGCCGTCCAGGCGGTGAAGATCCCCGAGGACATCCCGCTCACCTCGGCTGCGCTCATGGGCTGCGGCGTCCTCACGGGCGTCGGCGCCGTCCTCAACCGGGCGAAGGTCGCCCACGGCGAGACCGTCGTCGTCATCGGCACCGGCGGCATCGGCCTCAACGTCCTCCAGGGCGCCCGCATCGCCGGCGCGACGACGATCGTCGCCGTCGACACCAACCCGGCGAAGGAGGTCACCGCCCTCCGCTTCGGCGCCAGCCACTTCCTCACCTCGACCGACTCCGTGCGGGAGATCCTGCCCACCGGCGCCGACCACGTCTTCGAATGCGTCGGCCACACGGGTCTCGTCCGCACCGCGATCGACCTCCTCGACCGCCACGGCCAGGCCGTCCTCCTCGGCATGACCGCGCCCACCGCCGAGGCCGGCTTCGTGCCCGCCGCGTTGTTCCTCGACAAGTCGATCCTGGGCTGCCGCTACGGCTCCTCGCGGCCGCAGAAGGACATCGCGCTGTACGCGGAGCTGTACCGGACGGGCCGGCTGCTCCTCGACGAACTCGTCACCGCCACGTACCCGGTGGAGGAGTTCGCGAGGGCGGTGGAGGACGCGGAGCAGGGGAAGGTGGCGCGGGGCGTGCTCACGTTCTAGGGCGGCCCTAATGGAGTGCGGCAGGACCGGGCACTCGTTACGGTCCTGAGCATGGCCTACCGCGAGCTCGCCACCCGACCCGTCCTCGCCTGGTGCGCCGTCACCGTCGCCGCCCGGACGCCCGTGGCCATGGCACCGCTCGCGGTGGTCTTCCTGGTGCGCGAGCAGCCCGGCGGCTACCCCCTCGGCGCGGTGCTCGCCGCCGTGTACGTGATCGGGGAGATCGTCGCCTCGCCCGTGCTCGGCATGCGGCTGGACGCCGAGCGGGCCCGTCCGCAGCTGGCCGCCGGGCTCGCCGTCGGCGCGGCCGGGTTCCTGGGGCTCGCGGCCGCCGGAGGAGCGGGCCACCCGGTTCTCCTGGGGGCGCTCGCCTTCCTCGCCGGCGCGGGCCCGGCCGCCGTCCCCGGCGGCCAGCGCGCGCTGCTGACCAGCATGGTCCCGGAGCGGGCCGTGACGCAGGCGATGAGCATGGAATCGATGCTGACCTTCGGCATCTGGGCCGCGGCCCCGGCCCTGACGACCGGCCTCGCCCTCGGCGCGGACCCCGCCGCGCCGCTGCTGCTCCAGGGCGTGCTGATGGCGCTCGCCGTGGCCGGGCAGTGGCTGCTGCCGCGCGGCTGGCAGGCCGAGGGGGCGAAGGACCGCGGCGGCTCCATGGGCCGGGTCCTGGCCCGGGCCTGGCCCGTGTACGTCACCGGCGCCGCCGGCCTCACGCTGCTCGCGCTCGCCGAGCTGGTCCTGCCCGCCCTGCTCGAACAGCGGGCGATCCCTCTCGCCCTGGCGGGTCCGCTGCTCGCCGGGTTCTCCATCGGCTCGGCCGTCGGCGCGTTCGTCTACGGCCTGCGCGGCTCCTGGCCCGGCCGGCTGCCGGTGCAGTCCGCCGTGCTCATCGTCGGCGTGTCGGCGGGCGTCGCCCTGGCCGCCGTACTGCCCCGGGCCGCCGGCATCGCCGTCGCCCTCGTCGCCGCGGGCCTCCTCCAGGCCCCCGCCAGCCTCACCCGCAACCTCGCCCTGCGCCAGATCCTGCCGCCCGGAGCGGTCGCCGCCGGCTACTCCGTGATGTACGCGGCGGTCGGCGCCGGCTACGCCACCAGCGGCACGCTCGCGGGCGCCCTGCTGAAGACCGTCGCGCCGTCGACGGCGATCCTGTGCGGGGTCGGCCTGACGCTGACGCTGACGGCGATCGGCGTGTGGGGCGAGCGCCGCATCGAGCCGGAGCCCCCGACGCCGGCCGTTCGGCCGTCTGCCGAGCGAGGCCGGCCGCGGACCGCGGGTTCCGACCGGTGACGGACCGGCCGCTCACGGGTGGTCCACGCTGTCCTCAGGGGGCTGTATCGCAACGCTGAAGAACCGGAAGGGGAATTCTCATGGCGGTGTACGTGGTGGCGCGCTGGCTCGTGAAGCCCGGCGAGGAGGAGCGCGTGACGGAGCTCCTGCACGAGGTCGCGAGGGCCAGCCGGGCCGAGCCGGGCTGTCTGGACTACCGGCCCGTGCGGTCCGTGGCGAACCCGGCCGAGGTCCTGCTCTTCGAGGAGTACGCCGACGACGCGGCGCTCACCGCGCACCGGGAGTCGGAGCACTTCCAGGCCCTGGTCCTCGGCCAGGTCGTGCCGCTCCTGGAGGAGCGGTCCGTCACGATCTGCGAGGCGATCGCCTAGGGCCTGTCCGACCCTGATCCGCCGGACAGGCCCTGGAGCCGTTCCGGCGCCGCCCGGAAGGTGCGCCGGTAGGCGGTCGGCGTCACCCCGATCGCGGCCTGGAGGTGCACCCGCAGCGACTGGGCGGTGCCGAAGCCGGAGTCGTGGGCGATCTGGTCGATGGGCAGGTCGGTGGATTCGAGCAGGTGCCGGGCCCGCTCCACGCGCTGCTGGGTGAGCCATTGGCCCGGGCTGATGCCGACCTCGTCGCGGAAGCGGCGCGTGAAGGTGCGGACGCTCATCGACTCCCGTACCGCCAGGTCCCGCAGCTGGATCGGCTCGTGCAGATGGGCGAGCGCCCAGGCGCGGGCCGTGGTCGTGGTCGACGCCCCGGCCTCGGGCAGCGGGCGGGCGATGTACTGGGCCTGGCCGCCGTCCCGGTGCGGGGGCACGACCGTGCTCCGGGCCACCGCGTTCGCGACGGCCGTGCCGTGGTCGCGGCGCACCATGTGCAGGCACAGGTCGATCCCGGCGGCCACGCCCGCGGAGGTCAGGACGTCGCCGTCGTCCACGTACAGCACCTCCGCGTCCACCCGCACCTTCGGGAAGAGGCGCTGGAAGTGGTCGGCGTGCGCCCAGTGGGTGGTGGCGGGGCGGCCGTCGAGCCAGCCGGCGGCGGCGAGGACGTATCCGCCGGTGCAGATGGAGGCCACCCGGGTGCCGGGCCGGACGTGCGCGAGGGCGGCGGCCAGCTCGGGGGGCAGCCGGCCCTCCTCGTACACCGGTCCCAGCTCGTACGAGGCGGGCACGACGACCGTGTCGGCGGTGGCCAGGACCTCCGGGCCGTGCTCGACGTGCACGGCGAAGTCGGCGTCCGTCTGGACCGGGCCGGCCGCGACGGCGCAGGTGACGATCTCGTACAGCGGGCGGCCGTCGGGGTCCTTGGCACGGCCGAATATGCGGTGCGGGATCCCCAGTTCGAAGGGGAGCAGGCCGGGCAGGGCGAGGACGGCGACGCGGTGTGGGCGCACGGGCGGCTGCTCCTCCGTAAAACAGTGGTGGTCCAGACCACCGAGCTGGTACGTCTGTCTGTTCGTGACGGACAACACCTACAAGTCTGAGGCCGCCGAACGGATTCCCGATCCGGCCGAGCCCGCCCCCGCCGAGCCGCCCGCCAGACCGGACGCACTCTGGAACCGCGACTTCCGGCTCTTCTTCGTCGCCCGCGCCGTCGCCGTCTTCGGCGAGGGCATGGTCCCGGTCGCCTTCGCCGCCGCGCTCACCGGCGCCGGCTACCCGGACGCCTCCGTCGGCTACACCCTCGGCGCCTGGACCGGCGCCTTCGCCGTCTTCGTCCTCTTCGGCGGCGTCCTCGCCGACCGGTTCACCGCCCGCCGGATGATGGTGCTGGCCGATCTGCTGCGGCTGCCCGGCGCCGTCGTCCTCGCCGTCTCCTTCAGCACCGGCAGCCCGCCGCTGTGGTCCGTCTACGCGCTCTCCGCGCTCAGCGGCGTCGGGGCCGCGCTCTTCCAGCCGGGCGTGGCCTCCACGATCCCGCGCATCGCGCCCGACGTGCAGCGTGCCAACGCCGTCATCCGGGTCGTCGAGGCCCTGATGACGATGGCGGGCCCGGCCGCCGCCGGTCTGCTCGTCGCGCTCTGGAGCGCGGGCGCGGCCTTCGCCGTCAACGGCGCCTGCTTCGCGGTCAGCGCCGTCTGCTTCACGCTCCTGCGCGTCGCGCCCGTGCCGTCCGACGGCGTGCGGCGCGGCTCGCTGCTGCGGGAGATGGCGCTCGGCTGGCGTGAGTTCAGGTCGCGGAGCTGGCTGTGGGGGGTGATCGCGATCTGGACGGTGTACGGCCTGACGGTCTCGGGCCCGATGATCCCGCTGACCGCGACCCTGATCACGGGGGCGTACGGCTCGGCGACCTACGGCGTCCTCATGACCGTCATCGGCGCGGGCAGCGCCGCCGGCGGTCTGCTCGCCGTACGGCTCCGCCCGCGCCGCCCGCTGGCGGCGGGCGCGGTGGGGCTGCTCGGCCTGCCGCTGTTCCTGGCGCTGCTCGGTACGGGTGCTCCGCTGCCGCTGCTGTACGCGGGCGGGTTCGTCGAGGGCGCGGCCTTCGCGTTCTGGCTGGTGATGTGGTCGACGTCGGTGCAGACGCACGTCCCGCAGGAGGCGCTGAACCGGATGCACGCGTACGACGTGGCCGGATCGCTGCTGATGATGGGCGTGGGGCGGGCGGCGTCGGGCCCGGTGGCGGCGGTGGTCGGGACGGAGCGGGTGCTGCTCGTGGGGGCGGGGATCGCGGTGCTGGTGGTGACGGCGCTGCTGGTGGTGCGCCCGATCAGGACGCTGCCCCGGGCTTCGTAGCGGCTCGTCCCCAGGGCTCGAACCCTTGGCTCGAACCGCGTTGCCCGATCCCTTGGCCCGAACCCTTGGCTCGATCCGTTGGAAAGCTGTCATTCGGGCCAATGGTCCGGGCGGGCGCGGCTCGCGATGCTGAGTGACGTGACCCAGACAACCGAGAGCTCCGCCCCCGCCCGTACCTCCGCCCTTCCCCGCACCCCGCGCATCCACCGCGCCTGGTTCGTCGCCGCCGTCACCTTCGTCACGATCATCGGCGCGGCCGCCTTCGCGTCCCTGCCGGGCCTGCTCATCGAGCCGCTGCACGGCGAGTTCCACTGGTCGCGCGGCACGATCGGCCTGGCGGTGTCGGTGAACCTGGCGCTGTACGGCCTGACGGCGCCGTTCGCCGCCGCGCTCATGGACACCTTCGGCATCCGCCGGGTCGTCGCCGTCGCGCTGAGCGTGATCTCGCTCGGTTCGCTGCTCACCGTGTGGATGACGGCGGCCTGGCAGCTCGTCCTCTACTGGGGCCTGCTCGTCGGCCTCGGCAGCGGCTCGATGGCGCTGGCGTTCGCCGCGACCGTGACGAACCGGTGGTTCGTCGCCCGGCGCGGCCTGGTCACCGGCATCCTCACCGCGGCCGGCGCGTCCGGCCAGCTGGTCTTCCTGCCCCTCCTCTCCTGGCTGGTCGAGCACCACGGCTGGCGCCCGGCCGCCGTGACCGTCGCGCTCGCCGCGGCCGCCGTCGTCCCGTTCGTCTGGCTGCTGCTGCGCGACCACCCGGCGGACGTGCGGCTCGCCCCGTACGGCGGTGAGTACGCCGAGAAGCCCGCGCCCGTCACCGGCGCCGCCCGCCGCGCCCTCACCGTCCTCTTCCGCGCGGCCCGCACCGGCCCCTTCTGGCTGCTCGCCGGCTCCTTCGCGATCTGCGGCGCCTCGACGAACGGCCTGGTCAAGACCCACTTCGTGCCGGCCGCGCACGACCACGGCATGCCGGTGACGGCGGCGGCCGGACTCCTCGCGGTCATCGGCGTCTTCGACGTCGTCGGCACGATCGCCTCCGGCTGGTTCACCGACCGCTTCGCGCCGCGCCGGCTGCTCGCCGTCTACTACGCGCTGCGCGGGATCTCGCTCCTCTTCCTGCCGATGCTCCTCGCACCGTCCGTCCACCCGCCGATGCTGTTCTTCATCGTCTTCTACGGCCTCGACTGGGTCGCCACCGTGCCGCCCACCATCGCGCTGTGCCGCGAGCACTACGGCGACGACTCCGCGATCGTCTTCGGCTGGGTCCTCGCCTCGCACCAGGTCGGCGCCGCCTTCATCGCCTTCGCCGGCGGCCTGGCGCGTGACGTCTTCGGCTCGTACGACATCGTCTGGTACGCCTCGGGCGCGCTGTGCGCGGCGGCGGCGCTGATGGCGCTGGTGATCCGGCGGCCCGGCGGCGTGCGGCAGGCCGGGGCGGCGGCCGTGTGACGGACCCGGGTGTACAGACCTGTCCCGCATGGAGGAGGATGCGGGGCAGGAGGGGATTTGAATGCGTTCAGAATTGCGTTCAGAACGGCTGATACGGGTAGGAGACAGGCTCGGCGCGATCATCATCGTGTCGATGACGGTGCTCGGCGTCGAGGCGGTGATCGGCGCGCTCGCGCTGTGGGTGTGGCTCCCGAGTCTGACCTGGACCCCGGGGACGATCTTCGCCCTGCTGCTGTTCGTGCCGGTCTCCGCGGTGGCCGGCACCGCCTTCGGGGCGCTGCTTTCGGTCGCCGTGGTGGCGCCGCTGCTCGTGCTCGCCCGCTGGGCCGGCCGCCGGGTCGAGGGGCGCGAGCCCTGGTACTGGGTGCCGGCCGTGACGGCCGCCGTCACCGTCCTGCCGGTCGTCGGCGGACTGGTGGCGCTGGGGGCCGGGCCGCTGTGGAGCCCGGTGTGCTGGCTCGCGACCACGGTGGGGCTCACGGTCGCGGCCCTGGTGGCCCGCCGACTGCTCCTCACGGACCGGCCGTACGTCAGCGGCGGCGCGTTGTTCGGATGGGTGGCGCTGTACGGGACGCTCGCCCTCGTCACCGCGTTCGTGCTCGCCGGCTTCGCCCTGTGGACCGGCTTCGGGGGCGAGCCTCCGAAGCCGAACGCGAGCCGGATCGCCGCGACCTGGACCGACGGCGAGGGCGGCACGCCGAGCCTGACGGCGGACGGCAGGGCGACGGCGGCCGGCGTGCAGACGACGAAGGCCGCTGTCCGCATCGGCGATCCCGACGAGGGGGGCCGCCACCTCCTCGAACGCCGCGGGTAGGGCCGGTGCGGGGGATGGACGACGGCCGCACGTTCTGGCGGATGCTCCGGGTCTCGGTGCTCGTGCTGTTCCTGGAGGCGGCGCTCGCGCTCGTCCTCGGGATGGTGTTCGGCGAGACCCGGAAGCCGGAACCGGGGGAGGAGCAGATCAGCGCGCTGACGGTGGTGCTCTTTCCGGTCCTCTTCGTGTTCGCGCTGCTGGCGACGGCCACGGTGTCGGCCGCGGTGGTGGCGCCGTCCGTCGTGCTGGGCGAGGCCGCCGGGCGCCGCATCGGGGGCCCGCCGCTCGCGTGGCAGCTGCTGCTCACAGGCGTCGGAAGCGTGCTGCTCCTGCCGCTCTTCGGGTGGCGCTGCTGGCTGGTGGCGTGGGCGTGCCTGGGCGTGGCGGCGGTCGTGGCGCGGCACGCGCGCGCGGGCTACTTCGTGAAGGTGCTGGTGTGGGGGACGCTCGCGGTCCTCGCCGCCGGCGGCCTGGGCGTCATCGGCGCCGCTACGCGCTGAAGCGCCCGAACCGCCCCCGGTGGAACAGCAGCGGCTCCCCGCCCTCGTCCGGGTCCTCGGCCGCGCCCAGCGCCTCCACCCGGCCCACCACGATCAGGTGGTCGCCGCCCGTGTGCACCGCCGCGATCGTGCAGTCCACCCAGGCCGGGGCGGCCGGCAGCCGCGGCGAGCCGGTCGACGGCGCCGGCACCCACTCCACGCCCGCGAACTTGTCCGCGCCGCTCACCGCGAAGCCCCGGCACAGCTCGCCCTGCCCCGCGCCGAGGATGTTGACGCAGAAGCGGCCCGCGCGGGCGATCCTCGGCCAGGTGGTCGACGTGCGGGCGACCATGAAGACGACCAGCGGCGGGTCGAGCGACAGCGAGGCGAAGGACTGGCAGGCGAAGCCCGCCGGCCCGTCCTCGTCGAGCGCCGTCACGATCGTGACGCCGCTCGCGAAGTGCCCGAGCACGCGCCGGAACTCGGCCGCGTCCACCGGCGCCCTCTCGTCGTCCCGTACGGCACGCAGCGCGGGCCGCGGCAGGGCTTCCACGGCCGTGGGCGCCCCGGCCGATCTGAGGTATCGGACGGCGGTGGCCGCCATCCCAGCGTGTCCCATCACAGCATCCATTGAAGCTGACGCACCGTCAGATGGGAATCCCTGGAGCCCCGGACGTCAGTCCTCGTCCTCCTCGCCGGTCACCGCCGCCTCGTACGCGAGCAGTGTGTCGACGAAGAGGCGCCCGCCGTCCTCGGCGAGGACGTCCGCGGGCTGACCATCGTCACGATCGCGGGCGTCCCGGACGGGCGCACGGGCGTCGCCCGAGCCGTCGCGTGGACCGTCCCCGTACGGTCGCTACGCCCCGAGCGGCCGCTACCGCCCCTCGTACGTCGGCGTCCGCCGCTCCACGAACGCCGACACGCCCTCCCGGGCGTCCCGCGTCGTCATGCACAGCTCCTGCGCCGCCGCCTCCGCCGCGAAGGCGGCGGCGCGGTCGGCGTCCAGGGAGGCGTTGACGAGCTGCTTGGTGAGGGCGAGGGCGCGGGTGGGGCCCTGGGCGAGGCGTTCGGCCCACTCGCGGGCGGTCTTGGCCAGCTCCTCGGCCGGGACGACCCGGTTGACCAGGCCCAGCGCCGCCGCGTCCGCCGCCGCCACCGCGTCGCCGAAGAACATCAGCTCCTTCGCCCGCTGCGGGCCGACCAGCCGCGGCAGCAGATACGCGCCGCCGCCGTCCGGCACGATGCCGCGCCGGACGAACACCTCCACGAAGCGCGCCGAGTCCGCCGCGAGCACCAGGTCGCAGGCGAAGGCGAGATGCGCCCCGAGGCCGGCGGCCGTGCCGTTCACCGCCGCGATCACCGGCTTCTCGCAGTCCAGTACGGCTCCGACGAAGCGCTGCGCGCCCCGCCGGATCATCCGCGCCACGTCCCCCTGTGCCTGGCCGCCGCCGGAGGACGGCCCGCCCCGCAGGTCCGCGCCCGCACAGAAGCCGCGCCCGGTCGCGGTGATCACCACCGCCCGGACCGCCGGGTCGGCGGAGGCCTCGTCGAGCAGGCCGATGATCCGCTCGCGCTGCTCCCAGGTGACCGCGTTCATCGCCTCGGGCCGGTTGAGGGTGATCCACGAGACGCCGTTCTCGACGACGTGCAGGACGTCGGACACAGCCAGAGCTCCTATCGGCAGACCGCGAGCGCGTCCAGGGCCACCGCCCCCTGCCCCCGCGGCAGCACCATCAGCGGATTGATGTCCAACTCCTCAAGATCCCCGTCGAGTTCGAGCGCCATGCGCTGCACCCGCAGCACCACCTCCACCAGCGCGTCCACGTCCGCCGCCGGCGCCCCCCGCACCCCGTCGAGCAGCGCCCGCCCGCGCAGCTCGCCCAGCATGTCCCGGGCCTCCCGCTCCCCGAACGGCGGTACGCGCACGGCCGCGTCGTTCAGCACCTCCACGAGCACCCCGCCCAGGCCCACCGTGACCGTCGGCCCGAAGAGCGGGTCGCGGCTGACGCCGACCACCATCTCGACGCCGTGCCCGACCATCTGGCACACCAGGATGCCGTCCAGGTCGATGCCCTCGTAGCGGGCGATGTCGGTCAACTCCTTGTAGGCGTCGCGGATCTGGCTCGCCGACGTCAGCCCGACCTTGACGAGCCCCAGCTCGGTCTTGTGCGCGAGCCGCGGGCCCGACGCCTTCATCACCACCGGATAGCCCACGAGCCCGGCCGCCCGCACGGCCGCCGCCGCGCTGGTCACCAGCTGCTCGCGCGGCACCCGGATCCCGTACGCCCGCAGCAGCTGCTTCGCCGCGTGCTCGCTCAGCCGGTGGCCGGGCCGCATCAGCGCCTGCGCCTTGCGCAGGGAGGGGGACGGGGTGCGCGGGGCCTCGTCGAAGGGCGAGCGGTAGCCGGTGGTGAAGCGGTGGTGGTCGAGGTACGCCTTGACGGCGCCGATGCAGTTGCCGAAGGTGCGGAAGGTGGCGACGCGCGAGGAGCCGAGCAGCGTCCTCCGGTAGGCGTCCTCGGTGCCCACCGGCGAGCCCCACACCACGCACACCAGCTTGTCCGTCTGCTCGGCCGCGTCCACCAGGTCCTGCGCGAGCTTGTCGCTCATCGGCGGGAAGGGCCCGGTGATCGGGCAGATCAGCACCCCGACCTCGGGGTCGGCGAGGATCGCGTCGATGATCTTCCGGCCGCGCCAGTCGCCGACCGGGTGCCCGCCGTTGTCGACCGGGTTGGCCACGCTCAGGTAGCCGGGGATCCACTGGTGCAGCTCGTCCTGCCTGGCCTGCGAGAGCGTGGGCAGCCGGAGCCCGGCCGCCGTGGCCAGGTCGGAGAAGTGGGCGCCCGTGCCGCCGGAGATGGAGTAGACGACGACGCCGTCCGCGACCGGCCTGCGGGCCCGGGCGAGCAGCGCGGCCGTGTCCTGGAGCTGGTCGAGCCCGTCGACCCGGATCACCCCGAACTGCCGCATGGCCGCGTCCACGACCCGGTCCGCGCCGGTCAGCTTCCCGGTGTGCGAGGCGGCCATCCGCGCCCCGGCCTCCGTCCGGCCGACCTTGACCGCGACGACCGGGACCTGGTGGCGGGCTGCCTGGTCGGCGGCGAGCAGGAAGGACCGTCCGTCCTTCAGCCCCTCCACGTAACAGGCGATGGCCCCGACCTCGGGCCGGTGCGCGAAGTACGAGACGAAGTCGGCGGTCTCCAGGTCGGCCTCGTTGCCGGTCGGCGCCCAGTGCGAGAGCCGGACGCCCAGCTCCTGCATCGTGAACACGGGCCGGCCCTGGTGCCCGGACTGGGTGATCAGCGCGATCGCCGGCCCCTCCAGGTCGTCCCGGAAGCGCTCGAAGGCGTTGAGGTTGGTGTTGGGCCCGAGCAGCCGGAGGCCGGAGCGCCCGACGGCCGCCGCGAGCCGCTCCTGCGCCGCCGCCCCGGCCTCGCCGGTCTCGGCGAATCCGGAGGCGAAGGCGACGGCGAACCTCACCTTGGCCGCGGCCAGTTGCTCGACGACGGGCAGTGGATCGGCGACGAGGAGGACGGCGAGGTCGACGGACACCCCGAGCGCGTCGAGGTCGGCCACCGAGGCCACGCAGTCGATCCCGAACACGGCCCTGCGCGTCGGATGCACCGGCACCACTCGCGCCCCGACCCGTCCGGCCCAGTCGATCAGCTGCCGGGTGATCCCGGTGTTGGGTCGCCCGTCGGTGTCGGACGCCCCGACGACCGCGACCACCTCGGGCCGGAAGAACCGGTCCAGGTCCGGCACGGGCGCGTGCAGCGGGCGCCCGCTGACGTCCGTGTCGCCCTCGACGGCGACGGCGCCGTGCACGGCCACCCGGGCGGCGGGCTGCTCGCCGCAGGCGACGACGCGGGCGCGGAGGTCGGTGGTGAAGGTGCCGTGGGTCGATCCAAGCATCGCGTCGTCCCTTCTCTGACTCACCGTCAGATTACAGAACCGACGAGTAGTCAGGAATACTCGCGGCGACGCCCTTTCGCCTTCTCCTTCGCCTTCTCCTTCAACCGTGCCTTCGCCTGTGCCTTCGCTATCCGCTTCGCGATCTTCTCCGCGTCGAGCGCGATCTCCCGCAGCATCCCGCTGATCGGATTGGTGAACCCGGTGAAGTAGAGCCCGGGTGTCTCCCGGGCGCACCGCGCCCCGCGCGGCGCCGGCCGCCCCCGCTCGTCGAGCACGCCCAGGTGCCCGACCAGCGGTTCGAGCCCGCGCTCGTATCCGGTGGCGGCGATGACGACGTCGGGCGCGAGGCGGGAGCCGTCCGCGAGGACGACCTCCGCGCCCTCGAAGCCGGCGACGGCTGCCACCGGCTCCACCTTCCCGGCCCGGACGGCGGCGACCAGGCCCACGTCCTGCACCGGGATCGCGCCCTCGCCGACCCGCGCGTACAGGCCGCCGGTGGGCCGGGGCAGCCCGTACGCGGAGAGGTCGGCGGTCATGAAGCGGCCGGCCAGGCCGGTGAGCCGGTCCACCAGGCCCACCGGCAGCCGCCGCACCAGGACGCCGCTGCGCTGCGTGGGCCAGCCGAGGGTGGAGCGGCGCACGATGTACGGCGCGGTGCGCACCGCGAGCCGGACCCGGGCGGCGCCGCCCTCCGCCAGGTCGGCCGCGATCTCGGCCCCGGTGTTGCCGGCGCCGACGACGAGGACGTCACGGCCCTCGTACGGGGCGGGGTTGCGGTACGCGCTCGCGTGCAGCAGCTCGCGGCCGTGGGTGCCGGTGAACGCGTCGGAGCCCGGCCACTCGGGAAGGCGGGGCGTGTGGTTGTAGCCGGTGGCCACGACGACGGCGGAGCCGACGAGCCGCCGCCCCCCGGTCCCGTGCAACACCCAGCCGTCGGCCTCCCGCTCGACCCGGTCGACCTCGACGCCCGTCACGATCTCCAGGTCGTGGAACTCGGCGTACTTCTCCAGGTAGCGCACCACGTCCGCGCGGGCCACCCAGCGCCCGAAGGAGCGGGGGATCCGCAGGCCGGGGAGGGCGGACAGGCGGCGGGTGGTGTGCAGCCGCAGCCGGTCGTAGTGGTGGCGCCAGGAGTTGCCGATCGCGTCCGACTTCTCCAGGACGACGGCCCGTACGCCGCGCTCGCGCAGCGCCGCCGCGACGGCGAGTCCGCCGGGGCCGCCGCCGATGACGTAGACGGGGTGGGTCAGGGGGGTGGTCATGACTGCTGAGCGTAATGACGCGTACACGCCGTGGGTCTCGGTCAAGAGGGAGTTCGGTTGCGAATCGATCACGGGTGCGGGGAACCGGCGGGGGTCTTGCGGAGAGGCGGGTGCGTCCGCTGAACTGACGGCCTGTCAGATTTCCCTCGAAGGGCGGGCGGGACCCATGCAGACGATCTGGCTCACCGGCGCCGAATGGCTCGCCGTCCTCCGCATCGGCCTCGGCCTGTGGTGGCTGGAGAGCTGGCGTCACAAGGACCGGAAGGGCTGGTTCGAGCGCGGCACCGGCATAGCCTGGGCCGCGGACGTGGCCCGCAAGCACAGATGGCCCGCGGTCAGGCGCGGCTTCGAGACCGTCGTCGCCCCGCGCCCCAAGCTCATGGCGTACGTCGTCGTCCACGCCGAACTCGCCCTCGGCCTCGGTCTGGTCGGCGGCCTCCTCACCCCCGTCGCCCTGGCCGGCGGCCTGCTCCTCAACCTGCTCTACCTCACCCTGATGATCCACGACTGGGCCGAGCAGGGGCAGAACGCGATGATGGCGCTGATCTCCCTCGTCGCCCTCTTCGCCGTGTCCTGGCAGACCTGGTCCCTCGACCACGCGATCGGACTGTTCTGATGACAGGCACTCCCGCGAGCGTCCCGGAGGCCGACGCCTTCACCCGGCCCTACTGGGACGCCGCCGCCGAAGGCCGCCTCCTGCTCCGCCACTGCACCGCCTGCGACCGCCCGCACCACTACCCGCGCGAGTTCTGCCCGCACTGCTGGAGCGAGGACGTCGAGTGGCGGCGGGCGAGCGGCCGGGCGGTGCTCTACACCTGGTCCGTCGTGCACCGCAACGACCTCCCGCCGTTCGGCGAGCGCGTGCCGTACGTGGCGGCGGTCGTCGACCTCGAGGAGGGGCCGCGGATGATGACGGAGGTCGTGGGCTGCGAGGAGGCGGAGCTGCGGATCGGGATGGACCTGGAGGTCACCTTCCGCCCGGAGGGCGACTTCCGGGTCCCGGTGTTCAGGCCGGCCCGCGCGGCCTAGCGGGCCAGGGCCTGCCCCGCGGACGGGCCGCTAGCGGCGGCCGCCCATCTCCCAGTCGTGCACCTCGATGTCGGCGTACCGGTCCGCCGTCAGCAGCGCCCGCGCCGCCTGCGCGTCCGGGGCGCGAAGGAGGGCCGCCGTGCCGAGCCAGGTGGCGCCGTCGTCGGAGAGGAGCGGGCCGTACGCGATGAGGTCGCCGTCCGGGTCGTCGGGCACGGCCAGGTCGGGGACCTCGCCCGCGTCCAGGCGTACGGGCAGGCCGAGACCGAGCACCAGATAGCGGTTGCCGCCGCTCCGGCCGCCCGGGTACTCCCACATGGTGCGGCCGAGCGCGTTGCGCCAGCGGCGGATCATCACGTCGCGGAAGGCGCCGGCCTGGTAGTTCGGCTCGTCGAAGGCGAACGCGCGGGCCGCGGCCGGGTCGGGCAGGTCGACGATGTGGACGCTGCCGGTGAGCGTCTCCTCGTCCCGGTCGAACGTCGGGCCGCGGGCGATCAGCTCCTTCTCGTAGCCGTCCATGTACGACCAGTGCGCCTCGACGAGTTCCTGGCGCAGCGGCAGGGAGCCGGGCCGGTCGCGGTGATAGCAGAGGAATTCCATGGCGTGATGATCTGTTCGGGCCGGCGGCGGTGTCGAGCCGTTTCCGGGGCGTGTCCGCTGCCGGCTTGCGGTTGACGCTGCGGCAACTCCTACGGTCTTCGTGTGGGGCCGGAAGGACCGGCCCCGGCGATGGAACGACGAAGGGGGCCACCGTCATGGCCTGGTCGATCGCGGACGTGGCCCGGATGTCCGGGGTGACCTCCCGGACTTTGCGGCACTACGACGAGATCGGTCTGCTGCCGCCGGCGTGGACCGCGAGCAACGGACACCGCTACTACGAGGAGTCCCAGCTGCTCCGCCTCCAGCAGATCCTGCTGATGCGGGAGCTGGACGTGGGCCTGCGCGAGATCCAGGCCGTCCTGGACAGCCAGGCCGACCGGGTGGCCGTCCTGCGCGAGCACCACGCCCGGCTGCTCACGGAACAGGACCGGCTCGGCACCCTGGCCCGTACGGTCGCCCGCACCATCGCCGCACTCGAAAGCGAGGACACGAACATGCCCGAGGTGGAGATCAACCGCCCCGAGAACCTCTTCGAGGGCTTCCAGCCCGACCCCGAGCTCGAGGCGGAGACGCGCGAGCGCTATCCGGAGGCGTACGAGCAGGCCCGGCAGGCCGTCGAGGCGCTGACCCCGGAGACCAGCGAGCAGTGGCAGCGCGAGGTCACGGCCCAGATGATCCGCTTCGCCGAGTTCATGGCCGCCGGCACGCCGGCCGACGACCCGGCCGTCCAGGCCGAGGTCGACGTCCACTACCGGGACGTCTGCCGCTTCTGGACCCCGAACGCGGAGGCGTACCGCGGCCTCGCCGCGACCTACGCCGAGGACCCGCGCTTTCGCGGGAACTTCGACAGGATCGCCGAGGGCCTGGCCGAGTATCAGCGCGCTGCGATGGTTGTCTACGCGGACGCCCGGCTGAGCTGATTGCCGCGGTTGCCTCCGCGGGCGCGTCGCCGACGGGCTGCAGACCGTCGACGGCGTCATCCTGGAAGGTGGGAGGCGAGCGAGATGACTGCCACCGACACCACGGCGAGTACGCAGACCGACACCCGCTGGCACCTCGCCGGCGACTGGTTCGACACCTGTAAATGCGATATCCCCTGCCCCTGCACCTTCGCCCGGACCCCGACGTACGGGGACTGCGAAGGCGTCATGGCCTGGCACATCCGCGAGGGCAACTACGGAGACGTCCGCCTCGACGACCTCAACGTCGTCATGCTCGGTTCCTTCACCGGGAACGTGTGGGCGGGCGAACACACCGACCCCTTCGCCGCCGTCTTCCTCGACGAGCGCGCCGACGACTCGCAGCGGGCGGCGCTCGGTGCGATCTTCGGCGGGCAGGCGGGCGGCTGGCCCGCGCAGTTCGGGTCGATGTTCGGCCCCGAGATGCGCGGCATGGACGTCGTGCCCATCCGGTTCGCGATCGACGACGACCTCGCCACCTGGTCCGTCGAGATCCCCGACAAGGTGCGCGCGAGCGCCGAGGCCCTGACCGGCCCGACCACGGCTGAGGGCACGCGCGTCCAGGTCCACAACGCCCCGGGCGCCGAGGTCGGCCCCGGCCAGGTCGCCACCTGGGGCCGGTCGACCGCCGACCGCGCGGACGCGTTCGGCTTCAAGTGGGACCGCGAAGGGCAGTCGAGCAAGCACTTCCCGTTCGACTGGAACGGCCCGGAGTAAGCGGCGGGCGGCGCCAACTGTACGGTGAGGAGCGGTACTTGGTCCTTAGGGAGAGGATACGACCGTGTACGAGCTCCGCCCGATCGGTCACGTCGAATCGCCGCTCGCGGACCGGGCGGGCGCGCCCCGCCAGCCGGACGAGGGCGCCCCGGACGCCTGGCTCGCGCTCGACGAGCGGTACGCCCCGGCGCTCGACGGCATCGCCGCCGGCGCCGACATCGTCCTCGTCACCTGGCTGGACCGCGCCGACCGGGACACGCTCACCGTCCACCCGCGCGGCGAGACGGACCGCCCCCTCGCCGGCGTGTTCAGCACCCGCGCCCCGGACCGCCCCAACCCGATCGGCCTGCACACGGTCCAGGTCCTGGAGGTGGCCGGATCCCGCGTGCACGTACGGGCGCTGGAGGCGATCGACGGGACCCCGGTCCTGGACATCAAGCCGGTGCTGCGGCGCGGTTAGCGCTTGGTCCGGGTCACCACCGCGCCGAAGAGCGCGAGGCCCTTGACGGTCACGCGCGGGGTGCCCGGCTTGCCGATCCGCCTGGCCGCGCGCTTGTCGAAGGCGCCGAAGAGGCCGAAGCCCTTCACCTCGACCTCGATGTCCTCCGGCACCCAGATCTTGGTGCCGCCCCACAGCGCGACGGCCCGGATGACGGTGTCCTGACTGCTGAACCGCGCCTCGGTCAGGTCCAGTCGGCCGCCGCCCCACATCGACCAGGTGGTCATCCGGGACGGCACGACCCACTGCCCCTTGCGCACGAACCCGCCGAAGATCCCCGCCAGGAACGTCCCCGAGGTCGGCGGCCGGTCCACCACGAGCGCGTCCCGTGGGCCCGGCACCGGCAGGCCGCGGCAGGCGGTCTCCAGATCGCCCCGGGTGCGGGCCGCGTGCACCTCGTCGAGGCGGGTGTCGAGCTGGTCGATCGGCAGCCGCCCGTTCTCGACGGCGGATCGCAGCCGCTCCTCGGCGGCGTGGCGCTCGGAGTCCGAGGCGAGGATGTGGAGGTCGTGGTTGCGGTCGGGGCCGTGGCCGTCGTGCTTCTCCAGCATTACGTCAACCCTCCGAGATGGGCGGCGAGTACGGAGGAGAGGGCGGCGCGGTACGCCTCGTCGCGGCCGGGCTCGTCGGGGTCGTGACCGAGGTCGGTGAGCCAGTAGCGCCGGCCCATCGCGTACCCGTACGCCCCGGACATGGCGAGCAGCACGACCATCTCGATCCGCGCCCGGTCCGGTCCCTCGGGCGCGGGGAGCACCGTGCGGATGCCGTCCTCGATCGCGTCGACGAGCCGGGACAGGTTGGTGGGGGAGTCGGGGGCCTTCTCGACGTCCCAGTCGTGCAGGTTGGACCACGCCCACAGCCGGACGTACCGCTCGTCCCCGAGGATCTCGAAGAGCACGTCGGTCATCCCGCTCGCGTACGGCACCTGCCCGTCGGCCCGCAGCCGGTCCCGTACCAGCTCCCGCTTCCGCTCGTTCTCCCGCTCCAGGACGGTCCGCACCAGCGCGCGGTACGTCCCGAAGTAGTGCGTCACCAGCCCGTGCGTCACCCCGGCCGCCTCCGCGACCCGCCGCAGCCCGACCCCGTCGGGCCCGTGCCGCGCGATGAGATCGGTGGCGGCGTCGAGGATCTCGGCGCGGGCCTGCTCGGGGGTGCGGCGCCGTCGTCGTTCGGAAGCGGTCATGGTGGGTCCGGCCCTCGCAGCTCTCTCCTGTTAGCAGGGTGGACAATATACTGTTGTCCAGGTGGCTAACAAGAGGTTCCGGCGCCGGCCCATGGCCCCATCCGGGGTACGCCCCGTGACGCGCCGCGCGGCCGGTGGAAGACATGCCTGTGCCATGCCCGACACCGACAGAGACCACGACCCCGCCCCCGGCCCGGCCGACCCCGTCCTCGACCGGCTCCTCCGGCACCGGATCATCCACATCGCCGAGCCGATCACCGCCGAGACCGCCGACCGTGTCACCGCCCAGCTGCTGCTCCTCGGCGCCGAGAGCGACCGCCCTGTCACCCTCTACATCAACTCGACCGGCGGATCGGTCCCCGCCGGCATGGCGATCTACGACACCATGCGGCACATCGGGAACGACGTCACGACCATCGCGCTCGGGTACTGCGCCTCGATGGCCCAGTTCCTCGTCACGGCTGGCACCCCGGGCCGGCGCCACGCCCTGCCCAACACGCGGATGATGCTGCACCTGCCGGCCTTCGCCGACGCGGCCACGGCCGACGGCGAGGGCACCCCGGTCGGCGAGCTGCACCACACCCGGATCCGCGTCACGGAGCTCCTCGCCGAGCACACCCACCGCACGACCGCCCAGATCGCCGCCGATTTCGCCGACGACCGCTGGCTGACGCCCGACGAGGCCGTGGCGTACGGCCTCATCGACGACGTCCTGGACGGCGCGGGCTAGCAGGCCACGCCGGCCCGGGGCAGGGCGCGGGCCAGGATCTCCGGCGCGGCCTCGGCGAGTGTGTCGAAGTGGCGCTGCGAACCCTCGGCGGCCGTCGGGGTGTTGACCGTCCAGACCGTCATCCCGGCCGCCCGTCCCGCCTGCACGCCGGACGGCGCGTCCTCGACGACCAGGCAGTCGGCGGGGTCCGCGCCGAGCAGCTCCGCGGCCCGCAGGTACGGCACCGGCGACGGCTTGCCCTCGCTCACGGAGGCCGCGTCCACGACGACCGCCGGCATCGGAAGGCCCGTCCGCTCGAACCGTCCGCGCACCCGGTGCTCGTAGTTCGAGGTGACGAGCGCCCACCGGCCGGCGGGCAGCGCGGCGAGCAGCTCGGCGGCGCCGGCGAAGGCCGCGTACGTTCCCGTGCGTACGTCCTCGTCCTCCAGGGCGTGGAGGAGCGCCAGGCACTCGTCGGGGTCGAGCCCCGGCGCGACGGTCGCGAACGTCTCGACGGGCCGCGTCCGGAGCGCGACGGCGTACACCTCGTCCCCGTCGAGCCCGTGCCGGGCGGCCCAGGAGTGCCACACGCGCCGCTGGTTGGCGACGGCGTCCATGAGGGTGCCGTCGACGTCGAAGAGGACGAACTGCTCGCTGTTTTCGCTGTTTTCGCTGGTCACGCGGGCGATGCTACGTCCATGACCCGGAAAGGCGTCTGCACCGATGAGTTTTCGCCGCCGCCGTCGTCTACCTCTCGTAACCCCTGAGAGGAGACGTAAGAGATGCCCTACGCCGACGTCAACGGAGTGTCCCTGTACTTCGAGGAGCACGGTCCGGTGAGCACCGAGCCGCCGCTCGTCCTCCTCCACGGCGGCTTCGGCGCCGGTGAGATGTTCCAGCCGCTGCTCGCCGCCGGGCTCGGGGAGGGCCGGCGGGTGATCACCGTGGACCTGCAGGGGCACGGGCGGACGCCGGTCGCGGCCGCGCGGGAGATGACCTGCGAGGCGATGGGGGACGACGTCGCCGCGCTGGTCAAGCACCTGGGACTGGAGCAGGTCGACCTGCTCGGCTACTCCCTCGGCGCCGGGACGGCCGCGCGGGTCGCGATCCAGCACGAGGAGCTGGTCCGGCGGCTGGTCCTGATCTCGGTTCCGGCGCGGCGCGACGGATGGTTCCCCGAGGTCACGGCGCAGATGGACCAGATGAGCGAGGCCGCGGCGGAGTTCCTGAAGCAGTCACCGATGTACGAGCTGTACGCGCGGATCGCGCCCGAGCCCGCGGACTGGCCGGTCCTCGTCGGCAAGGTCGCCGCCCTGAACCAGCGGCCCTACGACTGGAGCGACGAGTTCGCCGCGCTCACCGTGCCCGTGCTCCTCGTCTTCGCGGACGCGGACGGCATCCGGCCCGCCCACATGGTGGAGTTCTTCGGACTCCTCGGTGGCGGGCAGCGGGACCCGGGCTGGGAGGGCACCGGCCGTACGGCGTCCCGCCTGAGCGTGATCCCGGGCGCGACGCACTACGACCTGATGTTCTCGCCGCTGCTCGCGCCCACCGTGCAGACGTTCCTCCGGTGAAGCCCTGCGGTGACGTTTCTGGGGTGAATCCGGTCCACCTGGAGAGTGAGTAAAGCGTTCGTAACGAGACTTTCTAGCGTGTCTCCCGAAAACATCTTGTTTTGGCAAAGTGCCAGCGTGTTGATGCTGATGAGGAGTCACGCGATGGGGACCAGTTACGGGAACGACCTGCGGCGGCAGATCGCCGAGCCCGGGACCACGCCGCTGATCGGTGTGTACGACATGTACTCGGCGTCCGTCGCCGCGGAGCACTACGACGGGATGTTCGTGTCCGGGTTCGGCTTCGCCGCCTCGTACTACGGGCTGCCGGACATCGGGTTCATCGCCTGGCCGGACATGGTGGCCTTCGTGCAGCGGCTGCGCGGGGCGTTCCCGCGGCACCACCTGCTCGTGGACATCGACGACGGTTACGTGGACCCGGAGGTGGCCTGTCACGTCGTCGAGGGCCTGGAGCGGATCGGGGCCTCCGGGGTGATCCTGGAGGACCAGAAGCGGCCGCGGCGGTGCGGGCACGCGGACGGGAAGCAGGTGCTGCCGCTGGAGGAGTACCTGGCCAAGCTGGAGATGGTGCTGCAGACGCGGCGGGACCTGGTGGTCGTGGCGCGGACGGACGCGACGGACGAGGACGACATCCTGCGGCGGGCCAAGTGCCTGGCGGCGACCGACGCGGACGTGGTGCTCGTGGACGGCGTGCGGAGCGTGGAGTGGATCCGCCGGATCCGGGAGGTCGTGGACGGCAAGCCGCTGCTCTTCAACCAGATCGCGGGCGGGAAGTCGCCGCGCCTGTCGCTCGGCGAGCTGTCGGAACTGGGCGTGGACGTGGCCATCTACAGCACGCCGTGTCTGTTCGCGGCGCACGCGGCGATGGACTCGGCGCTGACCGAACTGAAGGCGCAGGACGGAC
This sequence comes from Streptomyces sp. NPDC003943, assembly GCF_053605265.1. NCBI lineage: Bacteria > Bacillati > Actinomycetota > Actinomycetes > Kitasatosporales > Streptomycetaceae > Streptomyces > Streptomyces sp. NPDC003943. Next base: position 79,925 of record NZ_JBSGIW010000004.1, read on the forward strand.
GGTTGCCCGCCTTCGACCCGGCGAACGGGGTCGGCGTCGCCGCCTCCACCCGGCTGCTGGAGCGGAACATCGCCCGGCACCAGCAGCAGGAGCAGGTGAGCGCGTGACGGCGGCCCTGAGGGCGCTGGGGCTCGCGGCCGTGCTGCTCGCCGTCGGGGCCGGGCCCGCCGTCGCGGAGGGCAGCCTCGTCACCGTGATCGACAACCGGCAGGCCGACTCGATCCTGGAGGTCGACCGGGCGGGGAACGTGCAGGCCGGCAGCGGCGGGACGGCGGGCAGCGACCACGACGGCAGCGCGGTGGACGCGGTCCAGGCGCTGATGGGCATCGGGCCGGCCTCGTAGCCGTACGGCCGGCCGCACCAGCCGCGCCGGCGGAACAGCAGGACGCCAGGACGGCCGGACACCACGAGGGCGGTGTCCGGCCGTCCTGGCGCGTCGTGTCCTAGCCGGCCCGCTCCACCACTCCGCGCACGTACGCCGCCTGCCCCACGTGCTGGTTGTCGTCGGTGATGACGCTGACGATCCGGACGCCCAGCGTGACGTGCGGGGTCCAGCGGGTGTCGACCACGCGGTCGAGGTCGGCCTCGGTGAGCGGGGTGACGTGCTCGACGGTGCGGGCGTGGACGGTGTCGTAGTAGTCGAGGAGCAGGTCGGCGGGCGCGCGGACGGCGGCGACCTGGGCGGAGGTGTGGCCGTAGCCGGTGGCGTCCTCGGGGAAGGGGAGCCCGAAGCGGCCGGAGAAGCCCTCGGACGTCCAGATCTGCTCCGTGCCGAACGCGTCGGCGATGTGGTCGTCCTGAATCCGGGTCAGGTGCCAGACGAGCCACGCGATGGAGTTGGCGTCGGGATCGATCCGTTCGGTCAGCTCGCCGTCCGACAGGCCCTCGACGGCCTCGTGGACGGCGTCCTGGATCCGGCTGAAGGCATCAAGGAGAAGCTCGGCGCTCTTCATGGCCCTCCTCGTGGGGTCACGGACCTCTTCAGGCACCACGGTACGCCGAACACCCGCCCGCCGCCGTGTCCCACACGGGGCGAGGGCGCTCGCCGCCTCACCGCACGGCCAGCGCCACGATCTGGGTCACCGCCTCCGTCGCGAAGTTGTCGTCGCTGACCAGGACCAGGGAGCGCTCGCCCGACGGCAGCGTCGGTCCCCACGTCATGCCCTCCGTGTTGTCCACGGTCGACAGGCCCAGCGCGTCGAAGTCCGCCACGAGCGTCTTGCGCATCGGCTGCACGGGCCGGCCCGCCAGCGAGTCCACCGCCTGGACGTCCGTCGCCCCGCGCGTGGTCGCGTCGAAGAGGCGGATCTTGTAGCCGGCGCCGGCGACCCAGGTGCGTTCGAGCACGAGGTAGCGGCTGGGGTCGTCGGGGAAGGCGAGGATCGACGGGACGCCGGTGTCGGGGCCCCAGGGGCTGGTGGGGTCGTTCACCGCGAAGATCTTCTCGAGGGGATAGGCGAACTGCCCGAGCACCCGGCCGTCGCGCGTCTGCTGCGTGACCCGGACGAGCGCTCCGTGCTCCACGGTGGGCTCCGGGCCGTCCTGGAGCAGCGGGCCCTCGATCGCGCTGGTCACCACATGGCCCCCGGCGCCGAAGGTGAGCGCCTCGATCGCCTGGTTCCGGCGCGGTCCGCGCTCCTCCATGGTGATCTCGTAGTTCGCGGGCAGCGGCAGCCGACCGAGGTAGTCACCGGTGGGGGAGGCGAACTGGATGGACGGCTGGATCACCGGCGGGCCGACCGTCTTGGGCCGGTCGCCCTCCTGGCCCCACCAGTAGTCGCAGGTGCGCGGGTCGACCCGGATCTCCTCCGGGTCGACGGCCTTGCCGTCCCCGGCGGTCGGCGCCGGGTAGACGGAGCCGTCGGGCTGGCGAAACGCGTGGGTGCCGGTGAAGTCGACCGCGTGCACGCCGCCGGCGTCCACGTCCACCCTGGCGGTGTAGAAGCGGGCGGGCTGGAGGTACGAGCGGTCGTCGCTGATGAACACGTACTCGCCGGTGCACCGGTCGCGGTCGACGCCGGAGAGACCGCCGACCGTGGTGCCCTCGAAGTCCAGCTTGTGCGGGACGATCTTCTCGCCGAGCAGACGAGCCTGTGCCGCCCGCGCCGACGGCCGGGCCGGGTACGCCGGCTGGGCGGCGGCCATGGCCACCGCGGGGGTGAGGGTCGAGGTCAGAAGCAGGGCTGCGGCGCACGCACGGCGCGTCAGGGAGGCTCGCATGCCGATGATCTTGGCCCGGCTCCCCTGCGCGCCGCAGTCGCCCAATCGGGTATTTCGGATCTTGCTGCCAGGCGGCCGTCAGGCGCGCTCGTAGTGGAAGCCGTCGCCGTACGCCGGTCCGACGTCGTGGCGGAGTCCGGTCGGGACGGCGAGCTCGAAGTAGGACGGGTCACCGTTCGTGCAGGACGGGTACCCGTCCGAATGGGCCTGGTCCACGATCGTGCCGCCCAGGTTGATGCGCTTGCCGCCGTCGGTGATCGAGACCAGTTTGGCCACGTGCTCGCAGTGGGCGCCGTTGATCTCCGTGATCATCCTGGCGGCGATCTGGCCGGGGGCGACCCGGTAGATGTAGACCGTCTTCGGCTGCCCGAGGTTGTACGCGTTGGTGTACGACCAGGTGCCGGCGAACGCCGACGAGATCCTGTTCGTCGTGGTGGGCGCCGTGGTCTTGGCCGGCGGGGGCGCGGTGGTCGTGGCGGGCGGCCTCGGGGCCGTACCGCCACTGCCGGAGCCGCCGCCCGAGGCCGTACCGCCCGAGGACGAGGAGCCGCCGGAGACCGTACCGCCGGATACGGAGCCGCCGGAGGCCGAGCCTCCACCCGCCGCGCCGCCCACCGCGCCGCCCGGGTCCGCCGGCGGGCCGGCCTGCGACGGGGGAGCGGACGAGGCGCCGGTGGTCGGCGCCTGGTTCGGCGGCGTCGGGCCCGTGCTCGGGGTGCCGGCCGGGGCCGTGGCGGAGGGCGAGGTCGCCGTCGTGCCGGGGGCGCCCTGGAGGTCACGCTGCCCGGCGTCGTTGTCGATCAGCTTGACGACCGTGCCGCTGATGCCGAGGACGACGAAGACCGCCGCCACGACCGCCCAGATACGGGAGGCCCGGCGCGGCTCGCGGGTCCGGCCCGCAGCCGTGCCCGCCGCCTTCGGGCGCAGCCCGAGCGTCCCCGTGTCCGAGGCTCCGGTCCCTGCCCCGGCCGCCGCCTCCGCCTCGGCCGCCTCGCGCTCCAGCTCCACCGACAGCGCCTCCGCGTCGAGCAGCCGCGCCGCCTGCCGGGCGAGCCGGGCCACCAGGTCGGGCGGCAGCCAGGCGCCGCCCACGGCCCCGCGGCCGGACTCCTCGCCCGGCAGGGCCGGGTCGGCGAGCAGGGCCTCGATGCCGGGGCGCTCGGCGGGGTCCTTGATCAGGCAGCGGCCGATGAAGGCGCGCAGTTCCTCGCCCTCCACCCGGTGCAGCTCCGGCTCCGCCTCCACGATCTGGAACATGATCGCGTGCTGGTTGCTGGCCCCGTGCCCGAACGGCAGCCGCCCCGTCGCCGCGTACATCAGCACGCAGCCGAGCGCGAAGACGTCGGCCGCCGGGCCCAGGGACTCGCCGCGCACCTGCTCGGGCGCCATGAAGCCGGGCGAGCCGACCACCATGCCGGTGCTGGTGAGCAGCGACTCGACGGAGGGCTCCAGGGCGCGCGCGATGCCGAAGTCGATCACCCGGGGGCCCTCGACGGTCAGCATCACGTTCGACGGCTTGAGGTCGCGGTGCAGGATCCCGGCCCCGTGGATGCCCTGCAGCGCCCGCAGCAGGCCGAGCGCGAGCGCCAGGACCGAGTCGGCGGGCAGCGGCCCGTGCTCCCGTACGACCTGTTCGAGGGACGGCCCGGGCACGAAGCCGGTCACCACCCACGGCCGCTCGGCGTCCGGGTCGGCGTCCAGGACGGGCGCGGTGTAGTGCTCGCCCACCCGCCGCACGGCCTCGATCTCGCGCCGGAACCGGGCCCGGAACTGCGGATCCTGCGCGTGCTCCTCGTGGACGACCTTGACGGCGACCGTCCGCCCGCCCTCGGACCGTCCCAGGAACACCCGCCCCATGCCGCCGGACCCCAGCCGCCCGAGCAGCCGGTACGGCCCGACCGTCCGCGGATCCCCGACGGCGAGCGGCTCCATGCCGCTGCCTTTTCCGCCCGTCCCGTTCTCGCCGCTCATGCCGGTCTGATCCCCCTGGTCGCACCTGATGCACGGTCACATTCGAACGCGCTTCAGGGTAGATGAGGACACCGGGCGGGGGGATGGCGGTTCCGGGTGGACTCCGGGCTAGTTCCGGGGATTCCGGCGGCTCCGGGAGTGGTCCCGGGGGCCGCGGGGGTGCTCCCGGCGCCATTCCTCCGCCGCCTTCTCCACGTCGAACAACGTCAGGTTGAGCGGCGGGCCGGCCGGTGGACGGGCCAGGGCCGCGGCGATCCTGGTGTTGATGTCGCCGAGGATGCGGCGCAGCTGCGACTCGGAGACGGCGGTGCGGGCCGCCTCGGCCGCGTCCTCGGCCTCCTTGCGGAGGGCCAGGGCCGGCGGGAGGGCGGAGAAGCCCTCGCGGTGCATCTTCTGCTTGACCCACCACAGCTCGTCGTACGGCGCGGTGTCGTCGGCGAGCGGCTTGCCGAAGCCGCTCAGCCCGGCGAACTCGCCGCGCTCGGCCGCCTCGCGGATCTGCTTGTCGACGAATGACTCGAAGCTGACTCCGGGCGGTTTGCGTTCGGTCATGTGTCCAGCGTACGTATTCCGGGCGGCGCGGTCACGGCGCGTACGGGCCCGTGTACCCGCCCGTCCTGCCCGTCTCGCCGGGAAAAACGGCAGGAGCCCCGCTCCGGGCACGTGGCGTGCACGGAGCAGGGCTCCTTGGGTACAGCTCTAGAGGATCGCGATCGTCGACCCCGGGGTCACTTAGACCGGGGTGACGTTCTCCGCCTGCGGGCCCTTCGGGCCCTGCGTGACGTCGAAGTTCACCTGCTGGTTCTCCTCGAGGGAGCGGAAGCCAGAGGCGTTGATCGCGGAGTAGTGGACGAAGACATCCGGGCCGCCGCCTTCCTGGGCGATGAAGCCAAAGCCCTTTTCAGCGTTGAACCACTTCACGGTTCCGGTAGCCATGAGCCCTCCTATGGGCCAAAGGGTCGCCCTGCTCCAGAACCTGCAACCAAGTCTGAAAACTACAAAAGCCTGCGGGTCACATGCTCCGCAGGCTCTGTACTGCAAGGGAAACCAAACTGCAACTTGCGTCGAGCGTAGCACGCAGCGTGCTCGAAGGGGTAGAGGGAAAGATCACGTCACCCGGATGTTTGACACGCGCCGTACGCGCTGACGGCCCACCCGGCGATGTCCACCGTTCGAGACGGGTCTAGCCTCGCGATGTGGACAATGCAACTGAGGCAAGCGGCGCACCCGACGATCACGGCGATCACCGGCGCAGCCGGCCGCGGGTCGGACACATCCAGTTCCTGAACTGTCTGCCCCTCTATTGGGGCCTGGCCCGCACCGGGACGCTCCTCGATCTGGAGCTGACGAAGGACACCCCGGAGAAGCTCAGCGAGCGGCTGGTGCGCGGCGACCTCGACATCGGCCCCGTCACCCTCGTCGAATACCTCAGGCACGCCGACGAGCTGGTCGCGCTGCCGGACATCGCCGTCGGCTGCGACGGTCCCGTCATGTCCTGCGTGATCGTCTCGCAGCGCCCGCTCGACCGGCTGGACGGCGCACGGGTCGCACTCGGCTCGACCTCGCGCACCTCCGTGCGCCTGGCGCAGCTGCTGCTCGCCGAGCAGTACGGCGTGTCGCCGGACTACTTCACGTGCCCGCCCGACCTCGGCCTGATGATGCAGGAGGCGGACGCGGCGGTGCTGATCGGCGACGCCGCGCTGCGGGCCTCGCTGCACGACGCGCCGCGGCTCGGCCTCCAGGTCCACGACCTGGGGCTGATGTGGAAGGACTGGACGGGGCTGCCGTTCGTCTTCGCCGTGTGGGCGGTGCGGAAGGACTTCCTGGCGCGCGAGCCGGAGACCGTCCACGACGTGCACCGGGCCTTCCTGGCCTCGCGCGATCTGTCCCTGGAAGAGGTCGCGAAGGTCGCGGAGCAGGCGGCGCGCTGGGAGACCTTCGACGCGGAGCTGCTTGAGCGGTACTTCCGGACGCTCGACTTCCGCTTCGGCGCCGAGCAGCTCGCCGGCGTACGGGAGTTCGCCCGCCGGACCGGTCCCACGACCGGCTTCCCGGCGGACGTACGGGTCGAACTGCTCCCGGCCCGCTGAACCGGGAGCCCCGTCAGGCCGAGGGGATCGGCGCCTGGAGGTACTGGCTGATCCAGGCGATCGACCCCATGTCCATGCCCCGGATGTAGCTGCGCGCGTTGTGCGCGCCGTTCGGGATGACCTGGAGCCGGGACCTGATCGGGCCCTTGTTGGTGTAGTCGCGGATGAACGCCTTCACGTGCGGCGCCAGCTTGGTCTCCCTGGTGCCCAGCTGGAACGCCAGGTAGACCCGGTTCGCCGGCGTGTCGGGCCTGCGCGCCAGCGCGGCGGCGAGCCGCTGCGGGTCGTTGGCGAGGCGCGCGGGCTCGTGGCCCTTCCACAGCGGCGAGTCCGGGACGATGTCCGGGCCGGAGGCGATCACGGCCTTGAACCTGTCCGGCTTCTGCAGCACGGACTTCAGTCCGACGAAGCCGCCCGAGGACGAACCCATGAAGGCCCAGCCGTCCCGGGACTTGAACGTGCGGAAATTCGCCCGCACGAAATCCGGCACGTCCTCGGTGAGCCAGGTGCCCATTTTCGGCTGGCCCGGAATATCACTGCCGTCGTAGTAGTGGTGGGCCTCCGGGTTGAGTACAGGCATCACGACAATGAACGGCAGGCTCTTTCCCTCCTGCGACCACCGGGCGATGCTCGACTGCAGTTTGAGGTCGGTGCCCATCCAGTAATTCGTCGGATAGCCGACGCCGCCGGGCAGCGCGATGAGCACGGGGAACCCGCTGTTCGCGTACTGGGGGTCGAAATACTGCTTCGGAGCCCACACCCACACCTTGCCGGTGAACCCGGACTTCTCGCCGTGGAGTTCGGTCACCCCGATCTTGGTGCCGTCCTCGACGGTGCTGGCGTCCTCGAAGGTAGCCTTGGGCCCGGTCGGGAACACCGTCTCGGGCGCGGGGGTGCCGGACCCCGCCTTCCCGTGGTGGTTCCGCACCGCCTGCTGCTGTACGGGCCTTCCGCCGCCCGGCGTGTCGAACGAGACCGAGCCGGGCCCCGGGTCCGAGCAGCCGGCCACCACGGCCAGCGTGGTGCCGACCGCGAGCGCGGCGGCGACGGTCCGGGAGGTCCGGGCGCTCCGGGAGGTCCGGGCGGAGGTCCGGGACGGACGACGGTTCATGGCTGACTCCGGTGCTTACGTCAGGCCCTGAGCGGATTCGGGGCAAACGACGGATTCCGCTGTAGGAGAGGGGCGTGGCGCCGGATCGGTTGGCTCGGGGCCGCCCCGAATCCGCGCGGAGGTGCTGGCGTAGGCTGGCCGCGTCCGAGAAGTACGCGTACGCACCCCTCCGAAAGGGACTCACCCGGTGACCGAGAAGGCCGAACTCCAGTCTGTTCTCGACCGCGCCGCCGCGGGTGGCCGGATCACCCCCGAGGAGGCGCTCGACCTGTACCGCTCGGCGCCGCTGCACGCGCTCGGCGCCGCCGCCGACGCGGTGCGCCGCCGCCGGTACGCGGGGACCGAGCACATCGCCACGTACATCATCGAGCGCAACATCAACTACACGAACGTCTGTGTGACGGCGTGCAAGTTCTGCGCCTTCTACGCGCCGCCGAAGGACACCAAGAAGGGCTGGACCCGCGACCTCGACGACATCCTGCGCCGCTGCGCGGAGACCGTGGAGCTCGGCGGCACCCAGATCATGTTCCAGGGCGGCCACCACCCCGACTACGGCGTCGAGTACTACGAGAAGCACTTCGCCGCCATCAAGAAGGACTTCCCGCAGCTGGTCATCCACTCCCTCGGCGCGTCCGAGGTCGAGCACATGGCCCGCATCTCCGGCGTCTCCGTCGAGGAGGCCATCACCCGCATCCACGAGGCCGGCCTCGACTCCTTCGCCGGCGCCGGCGCCGAGCTGCTCCCGGAGCGCCCGCGCAAGGCGATCGCCCCGCTGAAGGAGAGCGGCGAGCGCTGGCTGGAGATCATGGAGATCGCCCACAAGCTGGGTGTCGAGTCGACCTCCACGATGCTGATGGGCACCGGCGAGACCAACGCCGAGCGCATCGAGCACCTGCGGATGATCCGCGACACGCAGGACCGGACGGGCGGCTTCCGGGCCTTCATCCCCTACACGTACCAGCCGGAGAACAACCACCTGAAGGGCCGCACCCAGGCGACCCTCTTCGAGTACCTGCGGATGATCGCCGTAGCCCGCCTGTTCCTCGACAACGTGGCCCACATCCAGGGCTCCTGGCTCACCACCGGCAAGGAGGTCGGCCAGCTGTCGCTGCACTACGGCGCGGACGACCTCGGCTCGATCATGCTGGAGGAGAACGTGGTCTCCTCGGCGGGCGCCAAGCACCGCTCGAACCGCCTGGAGATCATCGACCTGATCCGCAAGGCGGGCCGGGTCCCGGCCCAGCGCTCCACGACGTACGAGCACCTCGTCGTGCACGACGACCCGGCGAACGACCCGGTCGACGAGCGCGTCGCCTCGCACATCTCCTCGATCGCCATCGAGGGCGGCACGGCGCACCCCGAGCTGAAGCTCCTCGACGCCAACTGATGGTCACGCTCCACTTCGCCGAGGCGTCGCCCGAGACCGCGGTCCTGGTCGACGGCGCGCGCCTCGCCGCCGTCGGACCGTACGAGGAGCTGGCCGCCGCCCACCAGGACGCCCGGCTGCGCCGCTGGCCCGGCATCCTCACACCCGGGCTGCTCAACCCGTACGGCCCCGAGCTGCTCGAACAGACCTACCACCCGGACCCGCGCGAGGCCGACGAGTACGGCACCGAGCCGATCACCGGGGAGCGGGCGCGGGCGATCTTCCGCGCCGACCCGGCGCGGCTCGGCGCCAGCGCGCGGCGCGGCGTGCAGCGGCTCCTCGCGCACGGCACCGTCGCCGTCGCCGGTGAGCTGCGCGGGCGCGCCGCCCTGGACGCGGTGCGCCGGGCCGGGCTCGCCGTCGGGCAGCGCCCGCCGAACCTGCCGGGCCCGCCGTCCCTCTCGCCGGCGCCGCTCGTCCTGCTGCCGGCCCTGGCGGCGGGCGGCCCGGCCCGGTTCGCGGTCTTCGACGTGCCGGACCGCGCGACCCTCGTGCGTGCGGGCGCGGGCACGTGCGTGGCGACGGTGATCGCGGGGCGGCTGGTCTACCGGGCCCGCTGACCGGCGGGTCCCGGGCGCCCTGCGACAATGCGGGCGTAACGTCATCCGGACGTCATCCGGCAGTACGACACAGCAGCACGACACGAGCGAGGCGAACGCCAGTGATCCGCGCAACCCTGGACAAGCAGCCGCACGAGGTCGCCTCGATGTTCGACGACGTGGCGGCCAACTACGACCTCACCAACGACGTCCTCTCGCTCGGCCAGGACCGGCGCTGGCGCAAGGAGGTCGCGAAGGCCGTCGACGCGCGGCCGGCGCAGAAGGTCCTGGACCTGGCGGCCGGGACCGCGACGTCCTCGCAGCCGTTCGTGGCGGCCGGGGCGTACGTCGTGCCGTGCGACTTCTCGCTCGGGATGCTGCGGGTCGGCAAGCAGAAGCACCCGTGGATGCCGTTCACCGCCGGCGACGGCACCAGGCTGCCCTTCAGGGACGACGTCTTCGACGCCGTCACCATCTCCTTCGGCCTGCGCAACATCCAGGACACCGACCAGGCGCTGCGCGAGCTGTACCGGGTGACGAAGCCCGGCGGCCGGGTCGTCATCTGCGAGTTCTCGCACGCCACCTGGGCGCCGTTCCGCACGGTGTACGAGGAGTACCTGATGCGCGCGCTGCCGCCGGTCGCGCGGGCCGTGTCGTCCAACCCCGACGCGTACGTCTACCTCGCCGAGTCCATCCAGGACTGGCCCGACCAGCCGACCCTCGCGGGACTGATGCAGAAGGCCGGCTGGTCGAAGGTGGCCTGGCGGAACCTGACGGGCGGGATCGTGGCCCTGCACCGCGGGTTCAAGCCGGCGTAGCCCTCACCGCTCGGGCTACTTCCTGTACATGCCGTAGCCGCTGACTCCGGCGTACACCGCGTCGGCGACCGCCCGGTGCACGTACACGCCGTTGACGCGGTCCGTCGGCGGGGTGCGCACGGTGGTGCCGGTCATCAGGTCGTCCGCGCCGGCGGTGGCGGTGATCAGGGTCGCCGAGCCGCCGCCGTCCAGGTTGAGCGCGTCGATCAGGCCGAGCTCGTCGGAGTCCAGGAGCTCGGCGAAGGTGTGCAGCCAGTCACCGTCCTCGTGGGTGGTGGTGTTGTCCGGCTGGAGCTGTCCCGTCAGGGTGACGAACACCGTGTGACCGCGCACGTTCGTGCCGAGGGCGACCCGCGAGTCGGTGCAGATCTCGGTGCCGGGGGTGGCGCCGGGGCCGGTCTGTCCGCAGGTGTCGGGCAGTTCGGCCGGGATGTCGCCGTCGCGCAGGAGCTGGTGGAAGGAGCTCACGACGTCGAGCGACGGGTCCAGCGGGATCTCCCGGCCGAGCCGGGTGTCGGTCAGCTTCTGGGAGACCGTGAGCGTGGTGCCGGGGAGGGCGTGGGCGCGCAGCCATCCGGCGCCGGTGCCGACGCCCTGCAGGATGCGCCCGCCGGACGCCACCCTGACCTGCGTGGTGTTGCCCTTGCCGCCGCCGCGGCCCTCGCGGGCGGCCGTCACCTTGCCCGTGGAGTCGAGGACGACCTCGAAGCCCGGGTCGTCGTCGGTGGTGATCGTCGGGTCGAGGTCGGGCTTGGGCACCGGGTACTTGTAGTCGGACGTGAACAGGACGATCTCGTTCGCGTCGGCGTAGACGCTCTTCTGCCCGGTGGTCGTCTCCGGGACGAGCTTGTCGTCGGCGTCACGGGCGCAGCCACGGGCGCGGCCGGGGTCGCGGTTGATGTCGTCGAAGGGCTCGGCGGGGGAGCCGTCGGACGCGGTCAGGGTGAGCTCGGTGCGCAGCTTGGTGATGTACGGGACGCCGTACTGGATGACGGCGCCCGACGTGCCCTGGCCCCCGCTGCCCCAGCAACCGGCGCTGTGCAGGACGCCGTCGATGACCGAGACGCCCACGTGCTGGAGGGTGAGGGGCAGCGCCTGCCTCAGGTCGGGGTGCGACGGCTCCGACTTGAACAGGCCGCCGTTGACGCCGGCGGCGGGGTGCCGGGTCGGCGTCGTGCTGACGCCGGCGAGCTGGTCGGCGACCGTCTCGGCGAGGCCGTCGCCCGCGCCGACGGTGCTCGACAGGTCGAGGGGTGCCGCGGTGGGGTCGATCTCGACGAGCTGGAGCAGACGGGGTCTGGTGCGGTTGTCCAGGTTCTTCTCGGTCCAGTTGGTGACCGTGACACCGGCGGGAAGGGTATCGGCGCCCGGCACCGTGGTCTGGGTCCAGTTCGCGGCGAGCGGGCTCGGATCGGTCCCCGCGGCCGTGGAGGCCGGGGCGGCCGAGGTGGTCAGGGCGAGGGTCGCGGTGAGGGCGGCGGCGACGGCGAGCGCCGGGCGCAGGGGCGTGGTCACTGGCACTCCGAGGTTCCGTTGACGAGCTCGTGGGAGCGGAACGTGCCCGCGAAGGGGGCGGGGACGGTGACGCTCTGGCCGCGCAGCACGACGTACGCGCCGTAGGTTGTGCTGCCCCGCGTCCAGGTGCCGTCGTACGTGGCGGTGGGGTAGAAGCAGAGGTGCTTGCCGGTCCTGTTGAACACGGACGCGGAGGGGACCTCGGGGCCGTAGCTGTTGCCGTAGTTCTGGGTGGTGGCGTCCGTGCCCGGCGTGTGGACGGTCATGGCGCCGCGCCCGTTGCGCTCGGCGAAGGTGCACGCCTTGCCGTCGGGGCAGCGCTCGTAGCCGGTGAAGCACAGGGCGCGGGTGGGCACCAGCTTGTACGAGCCGACGACCCAGCGGGTGCCGTCGGTGACGTACTCGTCGGGGTTGCCCGGCTTGACGGTCTGGAGGCCGCCGCCGTACTCGGGCTTGCCGTACATGCAGGCCCACATGCGGGTGTTGTTCTGGACGGACAGGATGGTGCCGGCGTCCCGCTCGGCCCTGGCACCCTCGGCGAGGTCGACGCGGGTGCCGGTGCCGCCGCTGCCGTCGTAGAGGCAGAACCGTCCGGCGGGGCAGTCCGGGAAGGGCTCGGCCTCGGCGTCCGTCGGCAGGACGAGGAACGCCGCGGCGAACAGGGCGAGTACGGCGGCGAGCAGCCACCTTCGGCGTATGTGTGTGCGATTGATGATCACGGTCGATGATCATGCGCTGACGGGTGGCCCCCCAAACATCCGGGGGCGCGCCCCATAGACTCGGGAGCGCACCGTCCTACCGTCAAAACCCCCGGGAGACCCCGCCGTGACCGAGCAGCAGCCCCTGTCCGAGCACAGCGCAGATGTGATCGTCGTCGGGGCCGGCCCGGCGGGTTCGACCACCGCGTACTACCTGGCCAAGGCGGGACTCGACGTCCTGCTCCTGGAGAAGACCGCGTTCCCGCGCGAGAAGGTGTGCGGCGACGGCCTCACCCCGCGCGCCACCAAGCAGCTGGTGGCGATGGGCATCGACATCTCCGAGGAGGCCGGCTGGCTCCGCAACAAGGGCCTGCGGATCATCGGCGGCGGCGTGCGGCTCCAGCTGGACTGGCCGGATCTCGCCTCCTACCCGGACTACGGACTCGTCCGCAAGCGCGACGACTTCGACGAGATGCTGGCCCGGCAGGCGCAGAAGGCCGGGGCGCGGCTCTACGAGCGCTGCAACGTGAGCGGCCCGGTCGTCGACGACCGTACGGGCCGGATCACCGGCGTCACGGCGAAGCTCGGCGAGGAGAAGCGCGAGGTCACCTTCCACGCGCCGCTCGTCGTCGCCGCCGACGGCAACTCCACCCGGCTCTCGCTCGCCATGGGCCTGCACCGGCGCGAGGACCGGCCGATGGGCGTGGCGGTGCGCACGTACTTCACGACCCCGCGCCACGAGGACGACTACCTGGAGTCCTGGCTGGAGCTGTGGGACCGGCGCGGCCCGCAGGACCGGCTGCTGCCCGGCTACGGCTGGATCTTCGGCATGGGCGACGGCACCTCCAACGTCGGCCTCGGCATCCTCAACTCCTCCGCCGCCTTCCGCGAGCTGGACTGGCGCGAGGTCCTCAAGGCGTGGTGCGCGTCCATGCCGGAGGACTGGGGCTTCACCCCGGAGAACATGACGACGCCGATCCGCGGCGCCGCCCTGCCGATGGCCTTCAACCGCCAGCCGCACTACACCCGCGGCCTGCTGCTCGTCGGCGACGCGGGCGGCCTCGTCAACCCGTTCAACGGCGAGGGCATCGCCTACGCGATGGAGTCCGGCCAGATCGCCGCCGACGTCATCGTCCAGGCACACGCCCGCGCCACCCCCGCCCAGCGCGAACTGGCCCTCCAGGGCTACCCGAAGGTCCTCAAGGACACCTACGGCGGCTACTACACGCTGGGCCGCGCCTTCGTGAAGCTCATCGGCAACCCGAAGATCATGAAGGTCGCGACGCAGCACGGCCTGACGCACCCGCTGCTGATGAAGTTCACGCTGAAGATGCTGGCCAACCTCACCGACCCGACGGGCGGCGACGCGATGGACCGCATCATCAACGGTCTGTCGAAGGTCGCCCCGAAGGCGTGAGCCCGCAGGCATGAGCCTCAGCGGGTGAACCGGGCCCGGTAGGCGGCCGGGGAGACGCCGACGGCACGGGTGAAGTGGCGGCGCAGGTTCGCCGCCGAACCCAACCGCTCTCCTCCCCGATCCGCTCGAGGCCGGCCACGGCGGGGGCAGCTACGCGCGGATCATCGAGGCATACCGGAAGTAGCGCCCTCTTTAGGATGAAACGGCGAAGGGCCGTCGCTCCCCCGAGGAGTGACGGCCCTTCGTCTCGTACGACTGGGTGCGCGATCAGAGGATCCGCACGGCGCCCGACGGCGGGTCCCAGTCCAGGTCGCGCTCGACGACGCCGGTGGACGGGTTCTGCGCGCCGACGTACTTGCCGCCGCCGACGTAGATGGCGACGTGGTACGAGCCGCTGCGGGAGCCCCAGTAGAGGATGTCGCCCGGCTGGAGGTTGCTCAGGGAGACGGAGGTGCCCATGCTCGACTGGTCGTACGAGACCCGCGGGAGGTCGATGCCGGCCTGGCGGTACGCGGCCTGCACGAGGCCGGAGCAGTCCCAGGAGTTGGGGCCGGTGCCGCCGGAGACGTAGGCGTCGCCGATCTGGGCCTTGGCGAAGGCCACGATCGCGGCGGCGGAGCCGGTGGCGACCTGCGAGCTGCTGCTGCTCGACATGGAGCTGTACGACGACGAGGAGCCCGCGGAGAGCGAGGTGCGCGTCGCCGTACGGGAGGCGCGCTCGCGGGCCTCGGCGCGGGCCTTCTCGGCGCGCTCGGCCTCGGCCTTGCGCTCGGCCTCCGCCTTGGCCTTCTTGGCGTCCTTCGCGGCCTTCTTCAGCGCCGCGTCCTCCTGGGAGGCGAGGGCCTGGTCCAGGGCCTCCTGCTGGGACGCCTCGGCGGAGGCGGAGACGGCGCTGGCGAGATCGGCGTCGAGGGAGCCCAGGGTGGGCATCTCGAGGGTCTTCTCGGTCAGTGGCTCGGCGTTCGCCGGGGCGGCCGCACCGGCCACCGCGATGGTGCTGAGAACGCCACCGGCAACTCCGGCCCGGAGCGCGAGCTTCGAGGCGCTCTGGCGGGGCTTCCGGTGGCTACGTATGTGAGCGGTCTGGGACATGAGAACAACCGCTATCAGGGCTTCACGGTTCCCTTCAAGAAACGTGGGTTGCGCCACAGTTACGTCCGGAACCACCTAATCCGCTTCTCTGACGCCCTTATTGACGCCGTAACGGGCAAATCGGGCAGGCGCCAACAGGCTCTTGATCACGCGTTTTCAATGAAACGTCCGAATTGCCCGCCGCTTACCACCTCTTCACGTCGATGGCCAAGCCCCGTTCTTCCGGCGACCGGGATCGAGTGACGCAGGTCACATCCTGGCTCGTGAATGCGTGCACACGTCCACCGCGGTACGCCGGACCCCCCGACCGGGCGACGGCCGGTTCCCTTATCACCCGTGCGCGTTCCAGTGCCAATTTGCCTGTAGGGCCCAACTCTTGATAGTGCGACACCCCTCTCGACCAGCGATTTCCGGTACGGATGTCACATCTGGTGATCACCTGGGCGCTTCGAGTGGCAAGATCACCGCTCATCCGACTTCATGATCCTTCGTCAGGTGGTGGAGATCACAAAGTCGTTGGTGTACCCCGTGTCGCAGATCACAGAGGGGCGGGCTTAAGATACGCGGCAGCCGGGCTTGTGAACTGCCTCACATGGGGGCGATCTTTCAGGGCCCCGGCGGTGCGGTCCAACGGTCAAGGACGACTGGAAGGAGCGAGGAGCGTGAATGCGTACGCGCCCATCCTCGTGCTCGGTGCCCTGGGAGCCGGGTTTGCGATCTTCTCCGTGGTCATGGCCACGCTAATCGGGCCAAAGCGGTACAATAGGGCAAAACTTGAGGCGTACGAATGCGGCATCGAGCCCACGCCGACGCCGGCCGGGGGCGGTCGCTTCCCGATCAAGTACTACCTGACGGCGATGCTCTTCATCGTCTTCGACATCGAGATCGTCTTCCTCTACCCCTGGGCCGTCACCTTCGACGCCCTGGGGCTTTTCGGGCTCGTGGAGATGCTGCTCTTCGTGCTCACCGTCTTCGTCGCCTACGCCTACGTGTGGCGGCGCGGCGGCCTGGAATGGGACTGAGGGGCTGAGGAGCACCCATGGGACTCGAAGAGAAGCTGCCGAGCGGTTTCCTGCTGACGACCGTCGAGCAGGCCGCGGGCTGGGTCCGGAAGGCGTCCGTCTTTCCCGCGACCTTCGGCCTCGCCTGCTGCGCCATCGAGATGATGACGACCGGCGCCGGCCGCTACGACCTGGCCCGCTTCGGCATGGAGGTCTTCCGCGGCTCGCCGCGCCAGGCCGACCTGATGATCGTCGCCGGCCGCGTCAGCCAGAAGATGGCGCCCGTCCTGCGGCAGGTCTACGACCAGATGCCGAACCCGAAGTGGGTCATCTCCATGGGGGTCTGCGCCTCCTCGGGCGGAATGTTCAACAACTACGCGATCGTCCAGGGCGTCGACCACATCGTCCCGGTCGACATCTACCTGCCGGGCTGCCCGCCCCGCCCCGAGATGCTGATGGACGCGATCCTCAAGCTCCACCAGAAGATCCAGACCTCCAAGCTCGGCGTGAACGCCAAGGAGGCGGCCCGCGAGGCGGAGGAGGCGGCGCTCAAGGCGCTGCCCACCATTGAGATGAAGGGTCTGCTCCGGTGAGCGACGAGACACCCAACCCCGAGAAGGAGCTGAGCGCCCAGAACCTGCCGGGCCAGCGCGGGGAGCACGGCGAGGAGGTCCGCGTCCAGCGCGGCATGTTCGGCGCCGACGGCGGCGGCGACACCTCCGGCTACGGCGGCCTGGTCCGCTCGATCAGACTCCCCGGCGAGGCCACCAGGCCGTACGGCGGCTGGTTCGACGAGGTCGCCGACGAGCTGGAGGGCGCCCTGGAGGAACAGGGCCTCGTCCCGGAGAACGCGATCGAGAAGACGGTCGTCGACCGCGGCGAACTCACCTTCCACATCGCGCGCGAACACCTCGTCCGGGTCGCCCGCACCCTGCGCGACGACCCCGCCCTGCGCTTCGAGCTGTGTACGGGCGTCTCCGGCGTCCACTACCCCGGCGACAAGGGCCGCGAGCTGCACGCCGTCTACCACCTGCGCTCGCTCACCCACGGCCGGCTGATCCGCCTGGAGGTCTCGGCCCCCGACGCCGAGCCGCGCATCCCGTCGCTGGTCGCGGTCTACCCGACCAACGACTGGCACGAGCGCGAGACGTACGACTTCTTCGGCATCGTCTTCGACGGCCACCCCGCCCTCACCCGGATCATGATGCCGGACGACTGGCAGGGCCACCCGCAGCGCAAGGACTACCCGCTCGGCGGCATCGCCGTCGAGTACAAGGGCGCCCAGATCCCGGCTCCGGACCAGCGGAGGTCGTACTCGTGACCAGCCCCAACGCCTCGGACGCACGCGAGACCACCGAGGGGACCGTCTACACGGTCACCGGCGGCGACTGGGACGAGGTCGTCCAGTCCGCCGCCAAGGCCGACGACGAGCGCATCGTCGTCAACATGGGCCCCCAGCACCCGTCCACCCACGGCGTGCTCCGGCTCATCCTGGAGATCGACGGCGAGACCGTCACCGAGGCCCGCTGCGGCATCGGCTACCTCCACACCGGCATCGAGAAGAACCTCGAGTACCGGACCTGGACGCAGGGCACCACCTTCGTCACCCGGATGGACTACCTCACCTCGTTCTACAACGAGACGGCGTACTGCCTCGCCGTGGAGAAGCTCCTCGGCATCACCGACGACATCCCGGACCGGGCCGGCATCATCCGGGTGCTCCTCATGGAGCTCAACCGGCTCTCCTCGCACCTGGTCGCCATCGCCACCGGCGGCATGGAGCTCGGCGCCACCACGATCATGATCTACGGCTTCCGGGACCGCGAGATGATCCTGGACCTGTACGAGCTGATCACCGGCCTGCGCATGAACCACGCCTACATCCGGCCCGGCGGCCTCGCCCAGGACCTCCCGCCCGGCGCCGTCGACGCCGTGCGCGAGTTCGTGAAGACGATGCGGAAGAACCTGCCGGAGTACGACAAGCTCGCCACCGGCAACCCCATCTTCAAGGGCCGCATGCAGGACGTCGGCTACCTCGACCTCACCGGCTGCATGGCGCTCGGCGCCACCGGACCGATCCTGCGCTCCGCGGGCCTCCCGCACGACCTGCGCAAGACCGACCCGTACTGCGGCTACGAGACCTACGAGTTCGAGGTGCCCACCGCCGACAGCTGCGACGCCTACGGCCGCTTCCTGGTCCGCCTGGAGGAGATGCGCCAGTCGCTGCGGATCGTCGAGCAGTGCCTCGACCGGCTGGAGCCCGGGCCGGTCATGGTCGGCGACAAGAAGATCGCCTGGCCCGCCCAGCTCGCCCTCGGCCCCGACGGCCTCGGCAACTCCCTCGACCACATCAAGAAGATCATGGGCACCTCCATGGAGGCCCTGATCCACCACTTCAAGCTGGTCACCGAGGGCTTCCGGGTCCCGGCCGGACAGGCCTACGCGGCCGTCGAGTCGCCCAAGGGCGAACTCGGCGTCCATGTCGTGTCCGACGGCGGCACCCGCCCCTACCGGGTCCACTTCCGTGATCCGTCCTTCACCAACCTCCAGGCCATGGCCGCGATGTGCGAGGGCGGCCAGGTCGCCGATGTCATCGTCGCTGTCGCCTCCATCGACCCTGTGATGGGAGGCGTCGATCGATGACCGAGAACGTCAGCCTGGGCATGCCCCAGCTCCCCGCGCCCGATTACCCCGCCGAGGTCCGCGCCCGGCTGGAGGAGGACGCGCGGGCGATCATCGCCCGCTATCCCGACTCCCGCTCCGCGCTCCTGCCGATGCTGCACCTCGTGCAGGCGGAGGAGGGCCACGTGACCCGCACCGGCATGCGGTTCTGCGCCGACCTGCTGGACCTCACCACCGCCGAGGTCACCGCCGTCGCCACCTTCTACACCATGTACCGGCGCAAGCCGTCCGGCGACTACCAGGTCGGCGTCTGCACCAACACCCTGTGCGCGGTCATGGGCGGCGACGCCATCTTCGAGGAGCTCAAGGAGCACCTCGCCGTCGGCAACAACGAGACGACCCCCGACGGCAAGGTCACCCTCGAACACATCGAGTGCAACGCGGCCTGCGACTACGCGCCCGTCGTGATGGTCAACTGGGAGTTCTTCGACAACCAGACGCCCGAGTCGGCCAAGCGGCTCGTCGACGACCTGAGGGCCGGCCGCCCCGTCTCGCCCACCCGCGGCGCTCCCCTGTGCACCTTCAAGGAGACCGCCCGGATCCTGGCCGGCTTCCCCGACGAGCGCGAGGGCGCCGTCGAGGCGTCCGGCGCCGCGGGACCCGCATCGCTCGTCGGTCTGCGCCTGGCCAAGGGCGAGACCCAGCCCACCCGAATCGTCCACCCGCGCGGCGAGGCAGCCAGTGGGGAGGGAGCGTGATGACCTTGGCGGCCGAGATCAACAACAGCAGCCCGGAGAAGCTGCTCTCACCCGTCCTGTCGGCCTTCTGGGACCAGCCCGACGCCTGGACCCTGGAGACCTACCGCCGGCACGACGGCTACGAGGGCCTGCGCAAGGCCCTCGCGATGTCCCCCGACGACCTCATCGCGTACGTGAAGGACTCGGGCCTGCGCGGCCGTGGCGGCGCCGGCTTCCCCACCGGGATGAAGTGGCAGTTCATCCCGCAGGGCGACGGCAAGCCGCACTACCTCGTCGTCAACGCCGACGAGTCCGAGCCCGGCACCTGCAAGGACATCCCCCTCCTCTTCGCCAACCCGCACTCCCTCATCGAGGGCATCGTGATCGCCTGCTACGCGATCCGGTCCAGCCACGCCTTCATCTATCTGCGCGGCGAGGTCGTGCCCGTCCTGCGCCGCCTGCACGAGGCCGTGCGGGAGGCGTACGAGGCGGGTTACCTCGGCCGGAACATCCAGGGCAGCGGGCTCGACGTCGAACTCACCGTGCACGCCGGCGCCGGGGCGTACATCTGCGGCGAGGAGACCGCGCTGCTCGACTCGCTGGAAGGACGCCGCGGCCAGCCCCGGCTGCGTCCCCCCTTCCCCGCGGTCGCCGGTCTGTACGCGTGCCCCACTGTCGTGAACAACGTCGAGTCCATCGCGTCGGTTCCGGCGATCCTGAACCGCGGCAAGGACTGGTTCACGTCGATGGGCACCGAGAAGTCCCCGGGCTTCACGCTCTACTCGCTCAGCGGCCACGTCGCCTCGCCCGGCCAGTACGAGGCCCCGCTCGGCATCACCCTGCGCCAGCTCCTCGACATGAGCGGAGGGATGCGGCCCGGCCACCGGCTGAAGTTCTGGACCCCGGGCGGCTCCTCGACGCCGATGTTCACCGCCGAGCACCTCGACGTCCCGCTCGACTACGAGGGCGTCGGCGCCGCCGGCTCCATGCTCGGCACCAAGGCGCTGCAGTGCTTCGACGAGACGACGTGCGTGGTGCGGGCGGTGACCCGCTGGACCGAGTTCTACGCCCACGAGTCCTGCGGCAAGTGCACCCCGTGCCGCGAGGGCACCTACTGGCTGGTCCAGTTGCTCCGCGACATCGAGGCCGGCAAGGGCGTCATGTCCGACCTCGACAAGCTGAACGACATCGCCGACAACATCAACGGCAAGTCGTTCTGCGCCCTCGGCGACGGCGCCGCCTCGCCGATCTTCTCCTCGCTGAAGTACTTCCGCGAGGAGTACGAGCAGCACATCACGGGCAAGGGCTGCCCCTTCGACCCCGCCAAGTCGACCGCCTGGGCGGACAAGCACCGGGAGGTGAACGCATGACCGTCACCACGTCCGCCCCCGGAGGGGGAGGTGCGGCGGTGCCGCCGGAGGATCTCGTCACGCTGACCATCGACGGCATCGAGATCTCCGTCCCCAAGGGGACCCTGGTGATCCGCGCCGCCGAGCAGCTCGGCATCGAGATCCCCCGCTTCTGCGACCACCCGCTCCTCGACCCGGCCGGCGCCTGCCGCCAGTGCATCGTCGAGGTCGAGGGCCAGCGCAAGCCGATGGCGTCCTGCACCATCACCTGCACCGACGGCATGGTGGTCAGGTCGCAGCTCACCTCGCCGGTCGCCGAGAAGGCCCAGCACGGTGTGATGGAGCTGCTGCTCATCAACCACCCGCTGGACTGCCCGGTCTGCGACAAGGGCGGCGAGTGCCCGCTGCAGAACCAGGCCATGTCGCACGGCCAGGCCGAGTCCCGCTTCGACGGGAAGAAGCGGACGTACGAGAAGCCGATCCCGCTCTCCACGCAGGTGCTCCTCGACCGCGAGCGGTGCGTGCTGTGCGCGCGCTGCACCCGCTTCTCGCAGCAGATCGCCGGCGACCCGATGATCGAGCTGATCGAGCGCGGCGCGCTCCAGCAGGTCGGCCTCGGCAACAGCGACCCCTTCGAGTCGTACTTCTCCGGCAACACCATCCAGATCTGCCCGGTCGGCGCGCTGACCTCGGCCGCGTACCGCTTCCGCTCCCGGCCCTTCGACCTGGTGTCGTCGCCGAGCGTGTGCGAGCACTGCGCCGGCGGCTGCGCGACCCGCACCGACCACCGGCGCGGCAAGGTCATGCGCCGGCTCGCCGCCGAGGACCCCGAGGTCAACGAGGAGTGGGTCTGCGACAAGGGCCGGTTCGGCTTCCGGTACGCGCAGCAGCGCGACCGGCTGACCACGCCGCTCGTGCGCGATCCCGAGACCGGCGTCCTGGAGACGGCGTCCTGGCCGGAGGCGCTGGAGGCGGCGGCACGCGGGCTCGTGCGCGGGCGCACCGGCGTGCTGACCGGCGGCCGGCTGACGGTCGAGGACTCCTACGCGTACGCCAAGTTCGCCCGGGTCGCCCTCGACACCAACGACGTCGACTTCCGGGCCCGGATCCACTCGGGCGAGGAGGCCGACTTCCTGGCCTCCGTCGTCGCGGGGCGTGGCCGTGACCTGGACGGCACGGGCCTCACCTACACCTCGCTCGAAGCCGCCCCGGTGGTGCTGCTCGTCGGCCTGGAGGCCGAGGAGGAAGCACCCGGCGTCTTCCTGCGGCTGCGCAAGGCGTGGCGGAAGAAGGGGCAGCGGACCTACGCGGTCGCGTCCCACGCCACCCGTGGCCTGGAGAAGGCCGGCGGCACGCTGCTGCCCGCCGCGCCCGGCACCGAGACCGAGTGGCTGGACGCCCTCACCTCCCGCGTCGGGCTCTCGCCGGACGGGACCGCCGCCGCCGAGGCGCTGCGCCGGGACGGCGCCGTCATCGCCGTCGGCGAGCGGCTCGCCGGGGTGCCCAGCGCGCTGACCGCCGCCGTCCGGGCCGCGACCGCCACCGGCGCGAAGCTGGTGTGGATCCCGCGCCGGGCCGGTGAGCGCGGCGCCGTCGAGGCGGGCGCCATCCCGGCGCTGCTGCCCGGCGGGCGGCCCGCGACCGATCCCCGCGCCCGCGAGGAGGTCGCCGGCGTCTGGGGCGTACGCGAACTGCCGCACGGCTACGGCCGCGACACCGGCCAGATCGTCGAGGCCGCCGCCACCGGCGAACTCGCCGCCCTCGTCGTCGCGGGCGTCGACGTCGACGACCTGCCGGACCCGGCCCGCGCCCGCGAGGCGCTCGACGCGGCCTTCGTCGTCTCCCTGGAGCTGCGCCCCGGCGCGGTCACCGAGCGGGCCGACGTGGTCCTGCCGGTCGCGGCGGTCGCCGAGAAGCCCGGCACCTTCCTGAACTGGGAGGGCCGTGCCCGGCTCTTCGAGGCGGCGCTGAAGCCGGAGCACATGACCCGGCCGCTGCCGCCGACCGACGCCCGCGTGCTGCACATGCTGGCCGACGCGATGGACGTGCACCTGGGGCTGCCCGACCTGCGGTCGATCCGGCGCGAGCTGGACCGGCTGGCCGGCTGGACCGGCGAGCGGGCCACCGAGCCCGCCGAGCCCGGCCAGGCCGCCGCCCGCCCCGGCGACGGCGAGGCCGTCCTCGCCGGACACCGCCTCCTGCTCGACCTGGGCCGCCTCCAGGAGGGCGACACGGCCCTGGCCGGCACCCGGCACGCCGCCGTCGCCCGGCTCTCCGCCGACACCGCGCAGGCCACCGGCGTCAAGGACGGCGACCTCCTCGAAGTCACCGGCCCTGCCGGTTCGGTGGCCTTCCCGCTGGCCGTCACCGAGATGCCCGACCGGGTGGTCTGGCTCCCGCTGAACTCCGCGGGCCACGGCGTCCTGACCGACACCGGCGCCCGCCCCGGCGACCTGGTCCGCATCGGCCCGGCGACCTCGAAGGAGGTGGTGGAGGCGTGAACACGCTGCTCGCCGCGGAAGACCTGTCCATGTTCGGCACGGACCCCTGGTGGCTCGTCGCGGTCAAGGCCGTCTTCTGCTTCGCGTTCCTCATGGTGACCGTGCTCCTCGCCATCGTGTGGGAGCGCAAGGTCGTCGCCTGGATGCAGCTGCGCGTCGGCCCCAACCGGCACGGCCCCTGGGGCCTCCTCCAGTCCCTCGCGGACGGCGTCAAGCTGATGCTCAAGGAGGACGTGATCGTCAAGCGGGCCGACAAGGCGGTCTACGTCCTCGCCCCGGTCGTCGCCGCCATCCCGGCGTTCATGGCCATCGCCGTCATCCCGTTCGGCCCGGCCGACGACGAGGTGTCGATCTTCGGCCAGCGCACCACGATGCAGCTCACCGACCTGCCGATCGCGATGCTCTACATCCTCGCGGTCGCCTCCGTCGGCATCTACGGCATCGTCCTCGCCGGCTGGTCGTCCGGCTCCACGTACCCGCTGCTCGGCGGACTGCGCTCGGCCGCGCAGATGATCTCGTACGAGATCGCCATGGGCGCCGCCTTCGCCTCCGTCTTCCTCTACTCCGGGTCGATGTCGACCTCGGCGATCGTGGAGGCGCAGGCCGACCGCTGGTACATCGTGCTGCTCCCGGTCTCCTTCCTCATCTACGTCGTGACGATGGTCGGCGAGACCAACCGCGCCCCCTTCGACATGCCGGAGTCCGAGGGCGACCTGGTCGGCGGCTTCAACACCGAGTACTCGTCGATCAAGTTCGCGCTGTTCATGCTCGCCGAGTACGTGAACATGGTGACCGTCTCGGCCGTCTCCACCACCCTCTTCCTGGGCGGCTGGCGCGCCCCGTGGCCGATCTCCGGCTTCTGGGAGGGCGCCAACCACGGCTGGTGGCCGATGCTCTGGTTCATCATCAAGGTCCAGCTGCTGCTGTTCTTCTTCATCTGGCTGCGCGGCACGCTGCCCCGCGTCCGCTACGACCAGCTGATGAAGCTGGGCTGGAAGGTGCTCATCCCGGTCTCCGTGGTGTGGCTGATGCTGGTCGCCACCGTCCGGGCGCTGCGCAACGAGAACTACGACTTCCAGACGATCGTGCTGTACGTGGCCGGGGCCGTCCTCACGGTGCTGCTGCTCTCCTTCGTCGTGGACGTCTTCCGCGACAGGAAGGCGAAGGGCGAGGCCGCGAAGGCGCCCGCCCCGGCCCCGTTCGACCCGATGGCCGGCGGCTTCCCCGTACCGCCCATGCCCGGACAGTCCCTGCCGCCCGTACCGCGGCGTCGGCCCCGCAGCGAGCGGGAGCTGATTGTCAGTGGTGGCCCCGATACTGCTACTGCGAGTGATGGAAAGGAGACGGACGGTGTCTGATTTCCAGAATCCGGTGGCCGGCTTCGGCGTGACCTTCAAGGCCATGTTCAAGAAGCGGCTGACCGAGCAGTACCCGGAGCAGCAGAAGACGACGGCGCCCCGCTTCCACGGCCGGCACCAGCTCAACCGTCACCCCGACGGTCTGGAGAAGTGCGTCGGCTGCGAACTGTGCGCCTGGGCCTGCCCCGCCGACGCCATCTACGTGGAGGGCGCGGACAACACCGACGAGGAGCGCTACTCGCCGGGCGAGCGGTACGGGCGGGTGTACCAGATCAACTACGCCCGCTGCATCCTGTGCGGCCTGTGCATCGAGGCGTGCCCCACCCGCGCGCTGACGATGACCAACGAGTTCGAGCTGGCCGACTCCTCCCGCGAGAACCTGATCTACACCAAGGAGCAGCTGCTCGCGGGGCTCACCGAGGGCATGGTCGACACCCCGCACGCCATCTACCCGGGCACGGACGAGCAGGACTACTACCGCGGCTCCGTCACCGAGGCCGCGCCCGGCACGGTCCGTCAGGTCGCCGTCTCCAAGGGGGAGAAGGCCGCCGACGACGCAGCGCCGGAGGAGGTGGACGCATGAGCGCGCTCGCCGCCTACACGACGTCCACGGGTGAGGCGTTCCAGTTCTGGGTGCTCGGCACCGTCGCCGTCCTCGGCGCGCTGGGCACGATCCTGATGAGGAGGGCCGTCCACGCGGCGCTCTGCCTCGCCGGCACCATGATCATCCTGGCGGTGTTCTACCTCGCCAACGGCGCCTACTTCCTGGGCATCGTCCAGATCATCGTCTACACCGGCGCCATCATGATGCTGTTCCTCTTCGTCGTCATGCTGGTCGGCGTCACCGCCGCCGACTCGCTGAAGGAGACCATCAAGGGACAGCGCTGGTGGGCCGCCGCCTGCGGGCTCGGCTTCGGCATCCTGCTGGTCGCCGGCCTCGCCCACGCCTCCCTGAAGGAGTTCGACGGGCTCGGCGCGGCCAACACGGCCCACGGCGGAAACGTGGAGGGCCTCGCCGCCCTCCTCTTCACCAAGTACGTCTTCGCCTTCGAGATCACCGGCGCCCTGCTCATCACCGCCGCGGTCGGCGCCATGGTGCTCACCCACCGCGAGCGCACCGAGCGCGCCCGCACCCAGCGCGAGCTGTCCGAGCAGCGCGTGCGCGAGGGCAAGCACCTGCCGCCGCTGCCCGCGCCCGGCGTCTACGCCCGGCACAACGCGGTGGACATCGCCGGCCTGCTGCCCGACGGCACCCCGGCCGACCTCACCGTGATCTCGACGCTGCGCAAGCGCGGCCAGATCCGGGACGTGTCGCAGGAGGCGCTGGCGGACCTCAAGGCCCTGGAGCGGCGCTCCGAGGAGCGCCTGGGCCGCGACCGGGACGCGGTCCGGGACATCCGTGACGGAGAGGAGGCCACGCGGTGAACCCCGTCAACTACCTGTATCTCGCCGCCCTGCTGTTCACCATCGGCGCGATCGGGGTGCTCATCCGACGGAACGCGATCGTGCTCTTCATGTGCGTCGAGCTGATGCTCAACGCCTGCAACCTCGCGTTCGTCACCTTCTCCCGCATGCACGGCAACCTCGACGGCCAGATCATCGCCTTCTTCACGATGGTCGTCGCCGCCGCGGAGGTCGTCGTCGGACTCGCGATCATCGTGTCCGTCTTCCGTGCCCGTCACTCGGCCTCGGTCGACGACGCCAGCCTGATGAAGCTGTGAGGGGCTGACCGTGGACAACCTCATTGCGCTGCTGATCGCGGCGCCCCTGCTCGGAGCTGCCGTCCTGCTGTGCGGCGGGCGGCGGCTCGACAAGACCGGGCACTGGCTCGGCACCCTGCTCGCCGGCGCGTCCTTCGTGATCGGCCTGGTCCTGTTCGCCGACATGCTCTCCAGGAGCGCCGACGACCGGACCCTGCACCAGAAGCTGTTCACCTGGATCCAGGTCGGCGGCTTCAAGGCCGACATGGCCTTCCAGCTCGACCAGCTGTCGATGACCTTCGTCCTGCTCATCACGGGCGTCGGCACGCTGATCCACGTCTACTCGATCGGGTACATGGAGCACGACGAGCGGCGCCGCCGCTTCTTCGGCTACCTCAACCTGTTCGTCGCGGCGATGCTGCTGCTCGTCCTCGCCGACAACTACCTGCTGCTGTACTTCGGCTGGGAGGGCGTCGGCCTCGCCTCGTACCTCCTGATCGGCTTCTGGCAGCACAAGCCCAGCGCGGCCACCGCCGCCAAGAAGGCGTTCATCGTCAACCGGGTCGGCGACATGGGCCTGTCGATCGCGGTCATGCTGATGTTCACCACCTTCGGGACCTTCGCCTTCGGGCCGGTCCTGGCGTCGGCGGGCGAGGCGAGCGAGGGCAAGCTGACCGCGATCGGGCTGATGCTGCTCCTCGCGGCCTGCGGCAAGTCGGCCCAGGTGCCGCTGCAGTCCTGGCTCGGGGACGCGATGGAGGGCCCGACCCCGGTCTCGGCCCTCATCCACGCCGCCACCATGGTGACCGCCGGCGTCTACCTGATCGTCCGCTCCGCCGACATCTTCAACGCGGCCCCGGACGCGCGGCTCGCCGTCACCATCGTCGGCGCCGTCACGCTCCTCTTCGGTGCGATCGTCGGTTGCGCGAAGGACGACATCAAGAAGGCGCTGGCCGGCTCGACGATGTCGCAGATCGGCTACATGATCCTCGCGGCCGGCCTCGGCCCGATCGGCTACGCCTTCGCGATCATGCACCTGGTGACCCACGGCTTCTTCAAGGCCGGGCTGTTCCTCGGCGCCGGCTCGGTCATGCACGGCATGAACGACGAGGTCGACATGCGCCACTACGGCGGCCTGCGGAAGTACATGCCGGTCACCTTCGTCACCTTCGGCCTCGGCTACCTCGCCATCATCGGCTTCCCGGGCCTGTCCGGCTTCTTCTCCAAGGACAAGATCATCGAGGCGGCCTTCGCCCAGGGCGGCACCGAGGGCTGGATCCTCGGCTCGGCCGCCCTGCTCGGCGCGGCCATCACCGCGTACTACATGACCCGCGTGATGATCATGACCTTCTTCGGTGAGAAGCGCTGGCAGCCCGCGCCGGACGCCGACAAGGTGCCCAGCGCCGAACCGGCCGCCGAGCACGCCGAGGGGCAGCTGCCGCACCCGCACGAGTCGCCGAAGTCCATGACGATCCCGATGGTCCTGCTCGCCTTCGGCTCGGTCTTCGCGGGAGCCTTCTTCGGTATCGGCGACCGCTTCGTGAAGTGGCTGGAGCCGGTCACCGGCTTCGAGGAGGGCCACCCGCCGATCGGCGCGGCCGCCATCACCACCGCCACCGTCGCGGTCATGGTCCTCGGCGTCGGCCTCGCCTACCTCCAGTACGGGCGCCGCCCCGTGCCGGTGGTGGCCCCGCGCGGCTCGCTGCTCACCCGGGCCGCCCGCCGCGACCTGCTCCAGGACGACTTCAACCACGTCGTCTTCGTCCGCGGCGGCACCCACCTGACCCGCTCCCTGGTCTACGTCGACCACAGCCTCGTGGACGGCGTGGTCAACGGCACCGCGGCCTCGGTCGGCGGCCTCTCCGGCCGACTGCGCAAGATCCAGAACGGCTACGCACGGTCGTACGCGGTCTCCATGTTCGGAGGCGCCGCCGTGATCATCGCCGCGACCCTGCTGATGAGGGCGGTGTAATCGAATGTCCCAAGTGGTCAATGCGGGCTTCCCGCTCCTTACGGTGACGGCGGCGGTCCCCGCGGTGGGCGCCGTGCTCACCGCCGCCGTGCCCGCCGCCCGCCGCACCGCCGCCAAGTGGCTCGCGCTGCTCGTCTCGCTCGCCACGCTCGTGCTCGCCGCCGTGATCTTCGTACGGTTGGAGCCCGGCGGCGACCGCTACCAGCTCGTCGAGTCCCACGCCTGGATCAAGGACTTCGGGGTCCGGTACGAGCTGGGCGTGGACGGCATCGGGGTGGCGCTGATCGCGCTCACCGCGCTGCTCATCCCGTTCGTCATCCTGGCCGGCTGGCACGACGCCGACCCGCTGGAGACCGCCTCCAAGCGGTGGCGGCCCACCCAGGGCTTCTTCGCTCTGATCCTCATGGTCGAGGCGATGGTGGTGCTCTCCTTCGAGGCCACCGACGTCTTCCTCTTCTACGTGCTGTTCGAAGCCATGCTGATCCCGATGTACTTCCTCATCGGCGGCTTCGGCGACCACGCCCACAGCGGCACCGAGGAGAACGCGGCGGCCCAGCGCTCGTACGCGGCCGTCAAGTTCCTGCTCTACAACCTGGTCGGCGGCCTGATCATGCTGGCCGCGGTCATCGGGCTGTACGTCGTCGCCGGCAACTTCTCCCTGCCGGAGATCGCGGCGGCCCGGGCCAGTGGCTCGCTCGACATGGCGACCAGCACCGAGCGGC
The DNA here is from genome assembly GCF_053605265.1 of Streptomyces sp. NPDC003943. Taxonomy (NCBI): domain Bacteria; kingdom Bacillati; phylum Actinomycetota; class Actinomycetes; order Kitasatosporales; family Streptomycetaceae; genus Streptomyces; species Streptomyces sp. NPDC003943. The sequence continues at coordinate 108,784 of NZ_JBSGIW010000004.1, forward strand.
TGCTCTTCCTCGGCTTCTTCTTCGCCTTCGCGGTGAAGGCGCCGCTGTGGCCGCTGCACACCTGGCTGCCGAACGCGATGGGGGAGGCCACCGCCCCGGTCGCCGTCCTCATCACCGCCGTCGTCGACAAGGTCGGCACCTTCGCGATGCTCCGCTTCTGCCTCGGGCTCTTCCCCGAGGCGTCGAAGTGGGCCACGCCCGCGATCGTCGTCCTCGCCCTGATCAGCATCGTGTACGGGGCGCTGCTCGCCGTCGGCCAGCGGGACATGAAGCGCCTGGTCGCCTACGCGTCGATCTCGCACTTCGGCTTCATCATCATGGGCATCTTCGCGATGACCACCCAGGGCCAGTCCGGCGCCACGCTCTACATGGTCAACCACGGCGTCTCGACGGCCGCGCTGATGCTCGTCGCCGGCTTCCTGATCTCCCGGCGCGGCTCGCGGCTCATCGGTGACTACGGCGGTGTGCAGAAGGTCGCCCCGGTGCTCGCCGGCACCTTCCTGATCGGCGGCCTCGCGACCCTGTCGCTGCCCGGACTCGCCCCGTTCGTCAGCGAGTTCCTGGTCCTCGTCGGCACCTTCGAGCGCTACCCGGTGGCCGGCATCATCGCGACCACCGGCATCGTCCTCGCCGCGCTGTACGTCCTCGTCCTCTACCAGCGGACGATGACGGGCCCGGTGAAGGAGGAGGTCCGCAAGCTGCCCGACCTGCGGGCGCGCGAGCTGGCGGTGGTCGCCCCGCTGATCGCCGTACTGATCTTCCTCGGCGTCTTCCCGAAGCCGCTGACGGACGTCGTCAACCCGGCGGTCCAGCACACCATGTCCGATGTCCAGCAGAAGGACCCGAGCCCCGAAGTGCCTACTCAGAACCTGGAGGCGGCCAAGTGAGTTCCATGGCTGTCCACAGCCTGTGGACGTCGGCGGCCGCCGGGCCGGTCGACAAGATCCCGGCACCCCACATCGAGTACACCCAGCTCTCGCCCGTGCTCATCGTGCTGGGCGCGGCCGTCATCAGTGTCCTCGTCGAGGCGTTCGTGCCGCGCAGGGGCCGCCACTACACCCAGGTGTTCCTGAGCGTCCTCGCCCTCGCCGCCGCCTTCGCGGCGGTCGTCGGCCTCGCCGCGGGCGGCTACGGCTCCACCAAGGCCCACATCGCGGCCATGGGCGCCGTCGCCGTCGACGGACCCGCCCTGTTCCTCCAGGGCGTGATCCTGCTCGCCGCGATCGTCTCGGTGTTCACCTTCGCCGAGCGCCGGCTCGACCCGGCCCGGCACGGCCACAAGGTCGACTCCTTCGCCGCCGAGGCCGCCGCCGTCCCCGGCAGCGAGCAGGAGCAGGCCGCCGTCAAGGCCGGCTTCACCACCACCGAGGTCTTCCCGCTGGTCCTGTTCGCGGTCTCCGGCATGCTGGTCTTCCCGGCCGCCAACGACCTCCTGACGCTCTTCATCGCCCTGGAGGTCTTCTCGCTGCCGCTCTACCTGCTGTGCGCCGTCGCCCGCCGCAAGCGGCTGATGTCGCAGGAGGCCGCGGTCAAGTACTTCCTCCTCGGCGCCTTCTCCTCGGCGTTCCTGCTCTTCGGCATCGCGCTGCTCTACGGTTACGCGGGCTCCGTCTCGTACGCCGCGATCGCCGAGGTCGTCAGCGGCGACGTCACCGCGATCGACCCGGCGCTCGCCGGCACCATGGGCAACGACGTGCTGCTGCTCATCGGCTTCGCCATGGTGACGATGGGCCTGCTCTTCAAGGTCGGCGCCGTCCCGTTCCACATGTGGACCCCGGACGTCTACCAGGGCGCCCCGACCCCGGTCACCGGCTTCATGGCCGCGGCCACCAAGGTCGCCGCGTTCGGCGCGATGCTGCGCCTGCTGTACGTGGTGCTGCCGGGCCTCACCTGGGACTGGCGGCCGGTCATGTGGGGCGTCGCCATCGCCACCATGCTGGGCGGCGCGATCGTCGCCATCACCCAGACCGACATCAAGCGGCTGCTCGCCTACTCGTCGATCGCCCACGCCGGCTTCATCCTGGCCGGTGTCATCGCGGCCACGCCGAGCGGCGTCTCGTCCGTGCTGTTCTACCTGGCGGCCTACTCCTTCGTGACGATCGGCGCCTTCGCCGTCGTCACGCTGGTCCGGGACGCGGGCGGCGAGGCCACCCACCTGTCCAAGTGGGCCGGTCTCGGCCGCCGTTCGCCGCTCGTCGCGGCGGTCTTCGCGGTGTTCCTGCTCGCCTTCGCCGGCATCCCGCTGACCTCGGGCTTCTCCGGGAAGTTCGCGGTCTTCAAGGCGGCGGCGGACGGCGGCGCGGGCGTGCTGGTCGTGATCGGTGTGCTGTCCTCGGCGGTCGCCGCGTTCTTCTACATCCGGGTGATCGTGCTGATGTTCTTCAGCGAGCCGAAGGCGGACGGCCCCACGGTCGCGGTGCCGTCGGCGTTCACGTCGGTGGCGATCACGGCGGGCGTGGTGGTCACGCTGGTGCTCGGTGTGGCGCCGCAGTACTTCCTGGACCTGGCGAGCCAGGCGGGAGTGTTCGTGCGGTAGCCGCGTCGGCATCGAAACGGCGAAGGGCCCGGCCTCCCCCCGTGGGAGCCCGGGCCCTTCGCCGTACGTGCCGGTGGTCAGGCCATCCAGAAGAAGACCGCGGTCATCCGCTTGTCCTCCAGGGTGGTGCCCCAGTAGTTCGTCGCGCTGTGGATGATGTTGGCCGAGTAGAGCAGCAGGCGGTTGTAGCGGTGCGGGACGCTGATGTCCTCGGTGAAGGAGTCCGGCGGGACGAAACGGGTGCCGAGGGCGTCGACCAGGTTGTTGTGCGGGGCCAGCACCTGGTTGCCGCCGAGCCGGCCGCCCGGGAGGCTCTGCCGGTAGAAGCTGGTGCCGCAGTCCTTGGGGGTGTCCGTGCTGAGGTAGAGCACGGCGGCGTAGCGGCACAGACTGCGGGAGTCCGTGTGGGGGCGGCTCTCGCACTCGTCCTTGCCGACGGCCTGGACGCAGTTGTGGTTGAACGTGCCGGCGCCGCCGGGGTCCTGCGCCCAGATGCGCGGGGCGCCGGTGGCCTTCCGTACCAGCCGCTCGACGTGGGCGAGTTCGTCCGACTCAAGGGCCGGCATGGCGCGCTGGCCCGGCCAGGGCTCGGGGTTGACCGGGGCGCCCTGGACCCAGTCCTCCTTCGCGAGACACCGGGCCCGCACCTCGTCGATGTTGGGCAGGACGTTGTCGATGACCCAGTAGTCGCGGCCCTTGGTGGGCTTGCGGTACGGGAGGACGGGCAGCGCGGGGGACTGCGGGGGCCGTGGGGGGCGTAGGGACATGGCCGGAACGGTAGTTGCGCATCCGGGAGCGGGTGCCAAAGCCCAGGCCAAGTCTCCGGCAAGAGATGGCGATGGAACCGGCGATGCGCTACGGCTTGTCGTCCGGGCAGGTGCAGTGGACCCGCGGGTTGTAGGGGGTGAAGACGCCCTTCGGGTTCCTCTTGAACAGCCAGGCGTGCAGCGTGTAGGCGTCGCCGACGCCCGGGGTGACGGCGGGGCCGTCGAAGTCGTGTCCGAAGAGTTTCGGCCTGGGCTGACCGGTGTTGGGCACGATGTACTCGAGCGCGACCAGTTCGCGCTTGCCGGTCCCGTGGTCCGGGGCGTAGATCACCACAGCGGGCTTCGTCGGGTCGAGCGAGCCGACGTAGGCGGGGTTCACGTAGTGGTAGCCCATGCCGCCGAGCTTCTCCGGGCTGTCGTCCTCGACGCAGACGTCGGTGCGGAGGTAGCCGGCGTCGATGGCCGCCTGCTCGGACCGGTACTTCTCGGTGGCTTCGCGCGCCTTCTTCAGATCGCCGTTGCCGTGGCCGGAGTGCTGGTGCCCGGCACCCTTCGCGGGCGGCGGCTTCGCGGCGACGGCGGCGGGGGCGGCCCCGAGGGCCAGCGTGCCGGCGGCGGCCAGGGCGAGCGCGGCCGTGAACGGGCGGGGTATTGCGGACATGTGGGGTGCTCCTCGGAAGGGAGTGCGCGCCCGTGCGCGTCTCCGCGCGGCGCCGGACAGAGGCGGGCGCTCTTCCCCTCCCGCCGTCGGTAGCAGCGTCACCCGGGGGCGGGGGGTGGCGCACGCGGGGTGACCCATTGGGGGCTCGGGGCCGTATAACCCGTCGCCCGTCGCACACCGCCGTTCTACGCTGGCGCGCGCGATCGAAGGGGGTGCCGATGATGACCGAATCCGAGGCCGGGGCCGAGGCCGAGCCGGTCTGGCTGGTGACCGCGAACGTGGTGGGCTGGCGGCGGTGTGGGCAGGGCGGCCAGGAGCTGCGCAACGGCACGAAGGCGTTCAGGGGCGGGGCGAAGGTGTACGTCCTGCGGGTCTACTGGGGGCCCGGCGGGGACCGGCTCACGGTGCTCGGGCGCGAGCGGCACACCAGCCGGTGGATCGCCGTCAACGTGGCGACGCGCCATCTCTACAACTTCCGGGCCAAGCAGGTGCACAGCCCGCGCGTTCTGGGGCGGCTGGCCGCGACGTACCACCAGCAGCTCGACACGGCCGAGGCGGCGGGCGAGGTCGCCGAGACGTTGGAGCGGTATGCGCGCCGGTACCGGGCCGAGGTCGCGCCGCGCAGCCCGCACCCGGATCACTGCCTGTGCCATGTGTGCCTCACGGGTGAGGCACACATGGCGGACGTGGCGGACCTGGTGGCCCGGACCGGCTAGGCGGCCGGGTTCGGGGCGATGCGGCCCGTGACCTCGCCCAGGGCGACGCGGGTGCCGTCCGGGCCCGGGGCCCAGGCGGTCAGGGTGACCTCGTCGCCGTCCTCGAGGAACGTGCGCTTGCCGGTGGCGAGCTCGATCGGGTCGCGGCCGTTCCAGGTGAGTTCGAGGAGCGAGCCGCGCTGCGCGGCCTCGGGGCCGGAGACCGTGCCGGAGCCGTAGAGGTCACCGGTGCGCAGGGAGGCGCCGTTCACGGTCATGTGGGCGAGCTGCTGGGCGCCCGTCCAGTACATGGTGGAGAACGGCGGCTCGGCCACCACCTCGCCGTTGATGGTGACGGTGATCCGCAGGTCGAAGCCGCCGGGCTCCTCCTCCGCTGAGTCGTCCAGGTACGGCAGGAGGTCGAAGTCGCGCGCGGGCGGGGCGATCCGGGCCGCGTCCAGGGCCTCCAGCGGGGTGACCCAGGCGGAGACGGAGGTCTGGAACGACTTGCCGAGGAACGGGCCGAGCGGCACGTACTCCCACGCCTGGATGTCCCGCGCCGACCAGTCGTTGAGCAGCGTCAGACCGAAGACGTGCTCGCGGAAGTCGCCGAGGGCGACCGGGCGGCCCAGTTCGGACGGGGTGCCGACGAGGAAGCCGACCTCGGCCTCGATGTCCAGCTTGATCGACGGCCCGAAGACCGGCGCCGGGTCCGCCGGGGTCTTGCGCTGGCCGGCCGGGCGCACGACGTCGGTGCCGGAGACCACGACCGTGCCGGCGCGGCCGTGGTAGCCGATCGGCAGGTGCTTCCAGTTGGGGGTGAGCGCGTCGCCGTCGGGGCGGAAGATCTTGCCGACGTTGGTGGCGTGGTGCTCGCTCGCGTAGAAGTCGACGTAGTCGGCGACCTCGTACGGCAGGTGGAGCGTGACCGCGTCCAGCGGGTGGAGCAGCGGCTCCACGACCGGCCGGTGCGCGGGCACGGTCAGCCAGCCGGTGAGCGCGCGCCGGACGTCGCGCCAGGCGGTGCGGCCGGCCGCGAGCAGCGGGTTGAGGCTGGGCTGCGCGAGCAGCGTCGCGTACGGAGATCCGAGGGCGTGCGCCGCGGCCCCGGCGTCGAGCACGTGCCCGCCGATCCGGACGCCGAGCCTCCGCCGGTCGGGCTCGTCGGCAGTGGAGAAGACGCCGTACGGAAGGTTGTGCGGGCCGAAGGGGTCGCCCTCGGCAAGGTCGAGCGGGCTCTGCGGGCTCTGCTCGGGCATCGGTGCTTGCCTCGCTTTCACGGTGTGTGTGGGGACACGTTACGGGGCGGCGGCCGAGGCGCGGATGACATGTGTCACACAGAAAGTGCGGCCTCCGTGGGCAACTGTCCGAATTCGCGGGCTTTGTGACGCCGATGAAGTCGTCGTGTCGACTCATGTACATCACGGAGATGTCAATAGCGCTATTCCGGCTCCTTATTCCGGTCATACGATCGCCTGGTATCTCGCGCCGCGTGTGGGTTTCCGCAGGCGCGAGCCCCACAACTGTGTCTGTTTTTCATCTTCGTCCGACCAGAAAAGGTCCACCTTGAAGATCCGCCGTATTGTCGCGACCGCCGTGGCCGCGGCTGTGACCACCCCGGTCGTGTTCCTTTCCGCCGCGCCCGCGTTCGCCGACACCAAGCCGGCTGCCGGCGCGGAGCAGCAGGCCGGGAAGTCCATCAAGGACCTGGAGATCGCGCTCGCCGCGGCCCAGGCCGCCTACGACAAGGCCGTCGCCGACTACAACAAGGCCCAGAAGGGCGTCGAGGACGCCACCAAGGCCCAGGACGCCGCGAAGGCCGCCTCCGACGCCGCGAAGACGGCGGCCGACGCCGCTGCCGCCGCGAAGACCGCCGCCGACCAGAAGCTCGCCGACGCCCAGAAGGCCCAGGCCGACCTGCCCGCCGACGCGACGCAGGAGCAGAAGGACAAGGCGGCCAAGGACGTCGCCGACGCCCAGGCCGCCGCCGACGCCGCCAAGACCGACGCCGACGCCAAGGCCACCGCCGCGGCCGACGCGAAGACGAAGTACGACGCGGCCGTCAACACCTCGGTCGCCGCCTTCCGCACGCTGAACGACGCCACCAAGGCCAAGGACGCCGCGAAGAAGGCCCTCGACGAGGCTCAGAAGGCGCTCGACGAGGCCGAGGAGAACCTGCCGGACGACTGCCCGGACGACAAGAACCTCGTCACCACCCTCACCGGCCCGAAGAAGATCACCGCCGGCTCCAACGGCGTCTTCACCTTCCGGGTGACCAACAAGGGCGACAAGGCCTTCGACGAGGTCGGCGGTTTCGCCGCGGCCTTCCGGATGAGCGACGACCTGGACGACCTGGACGGCAAGGACCCGCACATCACCCTCACGTGGTCCTCCGGCACCAGCCCGAAGTGGCAGGAGGTGGACGAGCTGGACGGCTTCTCCAGCGGCGCCCCGCTGGCCGCCCACAAGTCCTTCGACTTCAAGCTGAAGGTCGCTCTCGACGCCAAGACCCCGGCCGGTGACGGCGCGGTCGTCGCCATGGGCCTGCGCGTCAACGGCGACTCCTGCGGCACGGCCAAGGAGCCCAACTACGTCGACTTCACCGTCGTCAAGCCGCACAAGCCCGGCACCGGCACCGGCAAGGGTGACGGCAAGGGCAACGGCTCCACCGGCGGCAACGGCAACACCTCCCAGCAGGGTGGCTCGTCCAACACCCCGGTGACGAACGGCACCTCCGGCACCACCGGCGGCACGCTCGCCAAGACCGGTGCCGGTTCGTCCACCCTGCCGATCGGCCTCGCGGGCGGCGCGGCCGTGGTGCTCGGCGCGGGTGCGATGGTCGTCGTGCGTCGCCGTAAGGCCGGCGCCGACGCCTGATAGCGCAGCGCGATAAAGGGCCCGCATTCCGTGACGGAATGCGGGCCCTTTCCTCTTCGGCGGCCGGCAGTTTGACGGGAATTCAGCCCGCCGTCCGCGGAATGCGTTTCTCCCATGTCCGGTGGAAGACGATCTCCTCGCCCTCCTTGCAGATCACCTCGTCCGACGTGACGAACGCGTCCGCGTCGCACGCGATCTCCGAGTGCGTCTCGATCCGCACGTCCCAGGCGAGTTCGGGCCGGTGCAGCCGGATCGACCAGTCCGAGCGGGCACGGGCGGACAGCGGGCCCGACTCGTCGATCGTGTACGTCTCCAGGGCCTCCTCGCCGTACTCCAGACCGTCCGGGTGGACCAGGGTGCCGCCGCCGTCCCCGTACCGCGGGTCGACCTCCAGGCGCCATTCGCCCCGGGCGACGTCACGCACGATCAGGCGCTGGGGGCGCGGTTCCTCCAGGGTGCCGGAGGAGCCGGAGCCGAGCGGCTGGGACTGTTCCGGTTCCTCGAACTCGACGGCGTCGGCGGTGGGGACGGCAGGGGCACGGACCGGCAGGGCGAGCGCGGAGCCCGCCGGGTCCAGGGTGAAGCCGGCCGCGTCGGGCTGCGGCCAGATCCAGGGCCAGTACGCGGAGGAGACCGCGAGCCGGACCCGGTGGCCGGGCGCGAAGGCGTGGCCGGTGCCCGCCAGCTCGAAGACGTACGTCTCCCACTCGCCGATCTGCGCCTCCACCGCCCGGTCGCGGCCGTAGCGGGCGGAAAGGTTGAGCGCCCCGCGCGTCACGAGGGTGGACGAGCCGTCCGGGGCGACGTCGCAGAGCCGGGCGACGACCTGGCCGGTGGGCGCGGCGGTGCGCACCGCGAGCCGTACGGAGGGCCGGCCGAGGATCTCGACGGGGCCTCCGGACTCCGGGACCGGGAAGTCGAAGCAGGCCGAGCGGGCGTCCTCGGCGCGCTGGTCCGGGGGCAGGTCGGCGTCGTTGCCGAGGGGCACGAAGCGGCCCGCGTCCAGGCCGGTCTGCGGCGGCGAGTCCACGAGGACGGGGGAGCCCTGGAGGCCGTACGTGACGGGTGTGACGTGCGGCGAGGGCCAGGCCGGGTCGGCGGCCCAGCGGCCGGGCAGCTCCTCGTACACCGTGGCCGGCGGGTGCGAGTCGCTGATCCACGAGCGCAGCAGCGGCTCGGCCATCACCTCGTTGTCGATGTTCTTGAGGTGGTGGTCCCACCAGCGCAGTGTCTCCTGGAGGAAGCCGATCGCCGGGCCGGGCGGCAGCCCGCGGTCCGGGTACTGGTGCGGCCAGGGCCCGATGATGCCGCGCACGCGGTCCTGGGGGAGGTGTTCGACCAGTCGGAGCACGGTGTCGCGGTACGGGTCGTGCCAGCCGCCCACGGCGAGCACGGCGGCCCGGATCGACGCGTAGTCCGCGTCCCCGCGCTCGCCGCCCCCGCCCCCGTCGCCCGCCCCCGAGCCTCCCGCTCCGTCGCGGACGCTGCCTCGCCGCCAGTAGTCGTCGCGGGTCTGGTGGGCCAGCCAGGTGTGCGTGAAGGGCCGGACCGCCTCCAAGCGCTCCAGCCACTGCTCGCGCCACTTCTCGCCCACGTACTGCGGGTCGGGCGGCCGGGCGGCGAAGGCGAGCAGGGTCCCGGCCCACCCGTTCGTGCCCGCGCCGAGGACGGAGCCGCCCAGGTAGTGCGGGCCGTCGTCGTAGCGGTCGTCGCTCGCGCAGACCGTGACGACCGCCTTCAGGGCCTCGGGCGCCAGCGTCGCGATGCGCAGCGCGTCGTAGCCGCCCCATCCGAGGCCGATCATCCCGACCCGGCCGCTGCACCACTCCTGCTCGGCGAGCCAGTTAACGACGGCGACCCCGTCGGCCAGTTCGGTGGTGTCGTGCGCGTCGCCGGGCAGCCCGTCGCTGTTGCCGTGGCCGCGGATGTCGACCCGAACGGAGGCATAGCCGTGACCCGCGTACCACGGGTGGCGCTGCCGGTCGCGGGGTGCGGTGCCGTCGGTGAGGCGGTAGGGCAGGTACTCGAGCAGGGCCGGTACGGGCTCGTCGGTGAGCGGCCGCCAGACCCGGGCGTAGAGCTCCTTCCCGTCCGGCATGGGGATGAGGACGTCCGTCTGGCGGGTCTCGTACGGGAAGTCGGTGCGGATCCTCGTACGGATCTTCGTCATCGAGTCACCTCAATGGAACAAAAGAGCTACGCCTGGTCATACCGTCTGATCAAGAACATACCGGGGGTGACGGGAAGGCGCCCATGGTGATCGAAACGTGACCGGATACGCTGGCGTGAGTGAATGGCAGGCTTCAGCAGACAGGAGATCCCCTCGTGACCGTCGTCGGGCCGTTCGGTCTCAGCGTGCGGGACCAGGCTCTGGAAGCCGATGTCCAGACGGGGTTGGCGGCCGTGGAGGCCGGCCTCCTCGACGCCACCAAGAGTGACGTGCCGTTCATCACCGAGGCCGCGCAGCACCTCGTGCATGCCGGCGGCAAGCGGTTCCGGCCGCTGCTCGTGATGCTCACGGCCCAGTTCGGCGACCCTTACGCGCCGGGCGTCGTGCCCGCGGCCGTGGTCGTCGAACTCACCCACCTGGCCACGCTCTACCACGACGACGTCATGGACGAGGCGGCCGTGCGGCGCGGCGTGGACAGCGCGAACAGCCGCTGGGGCAACTCGCTGGCCGTCCTCACGGGTGACTTCCTCTTCGCCCGCGCCTCGCACACCCTTGCGGACCTCGGCCCCGAGGCCGTGCGCATCCAGTCCGAGGCGTTCGAGCGGCTCGTCACCGGCCAGATCCTGGAGACGGCCGGCCCGCAGGAGGGCCGCGACGCCGTCGACCACTACCTCGACGTCCTCGGCGGCAAGACCGGCTCGCTCGTGGCCGTCTCCTGCCGCTTCGGCGCGATGATGTCCGGCGCCGACGAGAGCGTCGTCCAGATCCTCACCCAGTACGGGGAGCGGCTCGGCGTCGCCTTCCAGCTCGCCGACGACGTCCTCGACATCGCCTCCGACTCCCACGAGTCCGGCAAGACCCCGGGCACCGACCTCCGCGAGGGCGTCCCCACCCTGCCGGTGCTCTACCTGCGCGCCGCCGCGGCCGCGCACGGCCGCCCGGAGGACCTGGAGCTGCTCGCCCTCGTCGACGGCGACCTCAGCGACGACGAGCGGCACGCCGAGGCGCTGCGCCGGCTGCGCGTCCACCCGGCCCTGGAGCAGGCCCGCCGGGAGACCGTGCGCTACGCGGAGGAGGCGCGGGCGATGCTGGCGCCGCTGCCCGACGGGTACGCGAAGGCGGCCCTTGAGGAGCTGTGCGACGCGGTGGTGCACCGCGCGGGCTAGCGCCACTCGTCGTCGCGGGGGCAGCCGTTCGGGGTACGCACCCTAGGGGCGGGTCATCCCGGAGAGGTACGCGAGGTTGATCCCGGGGGCTGACGATTCCGCACGGCCGTCCTGGTGAGATGGAGACATCGACCAGGGAGGTAGCGCAGATCATGGCAACGAAGAAGGCCGGCCGTTACGTCGTCCCGGTCGCGGTGGCCGGAGTGGCCGCGGCGACCATCGGCCTCGTACCGGCGCTCGCGGCGTCCGGGGACCCGGACCTGCCGAAGATCACCGCTCAGCAGCTCATCGAGAAGATCGCCTCGTCGGACACGCAGACGCTGTCCGGCACCTTCAAGATCGACACGGACCTCGGTCTGCCGTCCGTCGCGGGCCTGCTGCCGTCGGCCTCGCCGTCCTCTTCCGGCTCCTCCGACCCGTCGGCGAAGCTGGCCGAGCTGGCCTCGGGCTCGCACACGCTGCGGGTCGCGGCCGACGGGCCGGACCGGCAGAAGCTGACCGTGCTCGACGGCTCGGACGAGTACAGCCTGATCCACAACGGGGCCGACGTCTGGGCGTACGACAGCAAGTCGAACGAGGTCGTGCACCAGAAGGGCGCCGGCCCGGACGGCAAGGGCGGGAAGGCTCCGAAGGCTCCGCACGACGAGCTGCCGGCCACCCCGAAGGCCCTCGCGGACGAGGTCCTGAAGGCGGCGGGCGACACGACGTCCATCACCGTCGGCGGCACCGCGAAGGTGGCCGGCCGGGACGCGTACCAGCTCGTCATCAAGCCGAAGCAGTCGGGCTCGATGGTCGAGTCGGTCAAGATCGCGGTCGACGCGGCCACCGGCACCCCGCTGAAGTTCACCCTCGCCTCGGTGAGCGGCGGCAAGCCGGTCGTCGACGCGGGCTTCACGAAGGTCGACTTCGGCAAGCCGGCGGCCTCGACGTTCGACTTCAAGGCGCCGAAGGGCGCGAAGGTGACGGAGGGCGACAAGGCCTTCGACGGCGCCAAGGGCGACAAGGGCGGCAAGCCCTTCGAGGGCGGGGCCCCGGAGGGCTTCGGGGGCCCGCTCGGTGACCTGCTGAAGGACGGCGGCCTGGGCGAGGCGGGCAAGGCCGGCAAGGAGGGCGGCCTGAACGTCATCGGTGAGGGCTGGACGACGGTGGCCAGGCTGGACACCGGCGCCCCGGCGCCGAAGACCGAGGACGCGCCGAAGCAGTTCCAGGGCTTCCTGGACTCGTTCGGCGACAAGGTGAGCGGCAAGTTCGGCTCGGGCACGGTCTTCAAGACGAAGATCGTCAACGCGCTGATGACGGACGACGGCAAGGTCTACGTCGGCGCGGTGACCCCGCAGAAGCTGGTGGAGGTCGCCGACTCGGCGAAGTGAGCCCAGTAGCAGGGCAGTTGGTGCCTGGGTGGGTCGGGGGCAGTGGTCACCGGCCCACCCAGGAGTTTTTGTGCCCGAACTGCCTTACGGGAAGGTCAGCTTGAAGCTGTTGAGCGTGCCCGTGTCGTACGTCGCCTTGTCCTGGACGCGCAGCTTCCAGACGCCGTTGGCGACCTCGGCGGACGCGTTGACCGTGTAGGTCGTCTTGACGTTGTCGGCCGAGTCGGAGGACGAGTACGGCTTCAGGTTGTAGACCGTGCCGCTCGGGCCGATGAGGTCGACGACCAGGTCACCGCGCCAGGTGTGGGTGATGTCCACGCCGACCTGGAGGGTGCTGGGCGCGTTGCCCGTGATGCCGGAGACGGTCACCGACGACGTCACGGCCGGGCCGTTGTCCGGGATGGCGACCGGGGTCGTGTTCTGGAAGACCGTGCCGGTGGGCGGGGTCGTCGTGCCGGCCGCCAGGTTCCAGATCGCGTACGCGATGGCGTCCGAGTTGCGGTCCAGGGCGGTGTCGTTGATGTTCGCCGAGGTGTCGCACGAGGCGTGGTAGCAGCGGTCGAACGCCTGGCCCGACGTGCCGCCCCAGTTCTGCGCCTGGGTGGCGGTCTTGATGTAGTCGGCGCCGGAGAACAGTCCGCCGACCGGGACGCCCGCGTTCTTGAAGGGCGCGTGGTCGGAGCGGCCGTCGCCCTCGGTCTCGGGCTCGGTGACGATGCCGAGGCCTGTGAAGTAGTTCTTGAAGGTCTGCTCGATGGTCGGGTCGTCGTCGTAGACGAAGTAGCCCGGGTTGGGCGAGCCGATCATGTCGAAGTTCAGATAGCCGCTGATCTTCGCGCGCTCGGTGGACGGCAGGTTGTTCACGTAGTACTTGGAGCCGACCATGCCCAGCTCCTCCGCGCCCCACCAGGCGAAGCGTATGTGCTTCGTCGGCTGGAGCTGGGCGCGGGAGACGGCGAGCGCGGTCTCCAGGATGGCCGCCGAGCCGGACCCGTTGTCGTTGATGCCGGGACCGGCGGTCACCGAGTCGAGGTGCGAGCCGGACATGACGACCTGGTTGGGGTCGCCGCCCGGCCAGTCGGCGATCACGTTGTAGCCGGTGGCGCCGTTGTACGTGAACTGCTGGAGGGTCGTGGTGTATCCGGCCGCGTCGAGCTTGGCCTTCACGAAGTCGACGGACGCCTTGTAGCCGGTACGGCCGTGGGCCCGGTTGCCGCCGTTGTTGTTGGCGATGGTCTGGAGGTCGGCCAGGTGCTGCTTGACGTTGGCCACGGAGATGTCGGGCGGCGTGACGGCGGCGGTGCCGGACGCGGTGGCCGGCACGGCGGTGGCCGGTGCGGCGCCGGCGAGGGCGCCGACGACGAGTGCCGAGACACCGGCCAGGGCGGAGAGTCTCGCGGAGAGTTTCATGTGGGGGCTCCGGATTCCGAACTGGGGATGGGACGGAACGTACGAGCGCCTCGCGTCGTGGGTGGCGCGAGGCGTTGGAGCTGTGCGGGTTGTGGTGCCGTGCGTGTGGAGCTGTGTGAGACGAATGTTCAGCGGGAGTCTGATATTCCGTCAAGATGGAAATCGGTCAGGCGTGTTCGCTCAGCGGACGGTCAGTTCGCGGACTCTTCCGGGAGCGCCGCGATCAGCGCGTCGAGGAGTCCCGGGAAGCGCGCGTCGAGATCGGTCCGGCGCAGCTGTACGAAGCGGTTGCGGCCGACGACCCGGGTCGAGGTGAGGCCGGCCTCGCGCATGATCCGGAGGTGGTGCGAGACGGTCGACTTGTGCAGGTGGCCGACGCCCAGCGCGTCGGGCGCGCAGCTGTACTGCTCGCCGCTCGCGTAGATCCCGAAGAGCTGGAGCCGTACCGGATCGCCGAGCGCGTGCAGCACCTTGACCAGCTCGATCCCGGCCGTGTCGGGCTGCGGCAGCCACTCCCCGCCCTGCGGGTCGCCCTGTCCGCCTTGCGTTTCCTCGTCCATGTCCGCACCTTCCCCTGCCGTCGGATCGTTTGACAATCATCCAACGGTCTCTATTGTTTGGCGTACATCAAACGATAGTGGAGGGGGACCACCACTCATGCAGCTCCGTCTGCGCCTGCTCCTGCTCGCCCTCGGCACCTTCGCCGTCGGCACCGACGGCATGGTCATCGCCGGAATCCTCGGCCTCGTCTCCCGCGACCTGGACGTCTCCGTCGCGGCCGCCGGGCAGATGATCACCGTCTTCGCCCTGGGCTACGCGCTCCTCGCGCCCGTCCTGGCCACGCTCACCGCCCGGCTGCCCCGGCGCGCCGTCCTGCTCGCCGCCCTCGCCGTCTTCACCGTGGCCAACGCCCTGACCGCCCTGGCCCCCGACTACCCGACCCTGCTGCTCACCCGGGTCCTCGCCGCCGCCGGCGCCGCGCTCTACACGCCCACCGCCAACGCCGTGGCCGCCGCCCTCGTACCGCCGGAGCGGCGCGGCCGGGCCCTCGCCACGGTCATGGGCGGCCTGACCGTCGCCACCGCCCTCGGCGTACCGCTCGGCACCTGGATCGGGCGCACGGACTGGCGGCTGACCATGTGGCTGGTGACCGCGCTCGGCGCGGCGGCCTTCGCCGGACTCGCGCTGTTCCTGCGTGAACTGCCCGCCGCCGCCCCCGCCCCGGTGCTGCGGGCCCGGTTCGCCCCGCTCGCCGACCGCAGGGTCCTCGCCGCGACCGGCACGACCTTCCTGGTCTTCCTCGGCGTCCAGATCGTCTTCATCTACTACACGGTCGCCGCCGCCCCGGCCACCGGCGGCGACCAGGGCCGGCTCTCGCTGCTGCTC
Source organism: Streptomyces sp. NPDC003943 (assembly GCF_053605265.1). Classification (NCBI taxonomy): domain Bacteria; kingdom Bacillati; phylum Actinomycetota; class Actinomycetes; order Kitasatosporales; family Streptomycetaceae; genus Streptomyces; species Streptomyces sp. NPDC003943. Next base: position 123,822 of record NZ_JBSGIW010000004.1, read on the forward strand.
CTGGTCACCGGCCTCGCGTCCGTGCTCGGCAGCACCTTGGGCGGCCGGGTCGTCGACCGCTTCGGCCCGCGGGCCGTCCTGCTCGTGGCCGGCGCGGTCAGCGCGGTCGTGCCGGCGGCCCTGCCCTGGCTGATGCAGTCGATGCCGACCGCCCTCCTCGCCGCCGTCCTCAACCCCCTCGCCGGCTGGTCGCTCGCCGTCGCCCTCCCCGCCCGCCTGGTCGCCCTCGACCCGCCCAACGCGCCGCTCCTCCTCGCCCTCAACAGCACCGCGCTCTACCTGGGCGTGGCGGCGGCGGGCGGCGCCGGCAGCGCGGCCGTCGCCGTGCTGGGGGACCGGTGGTTCCCGCTGGCCTCGGCGGCGGTGATGCTGCTCGCGGTGCTGGTGGTGGCGGTGACGACGAGCGGCGGGACGGGCAGGGGTACGGGGGCGGGCACCGGCGCGGCTACGGGTACGGGCGCCGGTACGGGCTTGCGGCGCGCGGGCCGGGACGCGCGGCCTTCAGCTCGCGGCGACAGGGTCCATTAGCCGGCGCAGGGCCGTCGGCGTGTGGCCCACGTGCTCGCGGACCGTACGGGTCAGGTGCGCCTGGTCGGAGAAGCCGAGCCGGGTCGCCAGTTCGGCCAGGCTCGGCGCGCCCTCGGCGATCGCGTCCATGGCCCGCGTGACGCGGACGCGGTTGCGGTAGCGCGTCAGCGAGACGCCCATCTGCCGGGAGAACACCCGGCTGAGCCGGTACGGCGACACCTTCAACAGCTTCGCGAGGCCGACGAGTTCCTCGGCGCCCGGAGCCTCCTCGATGATCGCCTCGCGCGCCGCGGCGGCCAGCGCCCGATCGGCCGCCGCCCGCGCCCGTACGCCTACGCCCCGCGCGCCGTCCCGTTCGCCGGACGCCGCCGCCGCCGCGACCAGGCGCAGCAACTCCTCCGTCAGCGCGTACTCGACGTCACCGGTGCCCGCCGCCGCGACCAGGCGGCGGTGCGCCAGGTCGACGCGGGCGTCCACGTACACCGTGGTCGCGGCGGGAGTGCGTTCGAGGAGGGAGGGCTTGAAGGTGACCGACGTACAGACGTCGCCGCCGGCCGGATGCGCGAAGCGCTCCTCCTCGCCGGGTGCGCCCAGGTAGGCCATGGTCGGGTCGAGATCGGCGTCGGTGCCGTCCGCCCACCGCCGGAAGCGGCCGCTGCGTACCAGCACGAGCCGGTGGCTGTCATGGGTCTCCGGCTCCGACCACCGGGTGTGGTCGGACCGGCACCCCACCACGGACACGGTGAACTCGGGCCGGCGGGCGAGGGGCGAGGCGGACAGCATGCTCCGGACACTACGCGCCGGGTATGACAGGCGGGGGACGAAGGAGCGACCGGGAAACCTCACAACCCGCAAGGATCTTCAAGACGTTCACGGCCGTCACGCCGGATCCTGGAGGCCACGTGAAGACACGAAGGGAACCATCCATGGCCGTCAACGCACAGCTCAGCTCGATCGTCATCGACTGTGCCGACCCCCGGGCGCTCGCCGAGTTCTACGCCAAGGTCACCGGCTGGGAGATCAACTCGGCCGACGAGTCCTGGGCCTCCATCGGCCAGGGCCCGGTCCAGCTCGCCTTCCAGCGGGTCGACGGCTACCAGGGCCCGGCCTGGCCCGACGCCGGCAAGCACGCCCACCTCGACTTCAAGGTCGCCGACCGGGAGATCGCGGTGAAGGAGCTGCTCGCCGAGGGCGCGACCAAGCCCGACTTCCAGCCCGGCGGCGACGGCTGGACCGTGCTGGCCGACCCCGAGGGCCACCTGTTCTGCGTCATGGCGGCCTGAGGGCCGACCGCGTCCCCGTCCGTCGTCGCTTCCGTCCGTCCGTTGCAGCGACATGACGGCCAGCGAATGGATGAACCGCGGCGAAACAGCCGTGACCTGCGGCCTTGCCTCTCTTCCCGCCCCCACGATGCGACGTGGCCGCGACCCGCGGCCATGTCGTCCGGGCCCCCGGGAGAGAAGGAAACACATTGGCAACCACACGCAGGGTTCGCCGCACCATGCTGGCCGCCGTGACCGCGCTCGCGATGGGCGTCGGCATGGCCCAGACCGCGACGAGTTCGCAGCCGGGAGGCGGTGGCGAGGCTGCCGCCGGGACCGCCGCCGCGCCGGTGAAGACGTGGCTGACCGCACGCGCGCCCAAGGAGAGCACTCCTTCCGGCACGGCGCAGACCGAGCACCCGCGACCAGTGCCGCCGCCCCGCCTCACCGCGACCCAGCGGGAGCTGGACGCGGCGGCCCGGCTGGCGCCGGGCCGGAAGCGCCCGGGCATCGGCAACCGGCAGGGACAGGCGCCGCTGCTGGCCCCGCCCGGAAAGTCGTTCAGCTACGAGGGCGCGACCCAGAACACCGGCCTCTACCCGCCGGACACCCACGGAGCCGTAGGCAAGGTCAACTTCGTCGAGGTCACCAACGGCGAAGGCGTCAGTGTCTACACCAAGACGACCGGCAGCCTGCAGAAGCAGACCTCCTTCGCCAGTTTCTTCGGCTACACCGATCAGACGATCTTCGACCCGCGCGTCGTCTACGACAAGACGTGGAACCGCTGGGTCGTCACCGCCGAGGCCTTCCAGGAGGGCAGCGGTGCCCAGTACTACTTCGTCGCCGTGTCGAAGACGTCGGATCCCAAGGGCGCGTACTACGTCTACAAGCTCAACGTGGCGAGCTTCGGCGGCTTCTTCGACTACCCGCAGCTCGGGCTCGACCAGGACGCCGTCCTCGTCACCGGCAACCTCTTCAGCGACGAGGAGGGGTATGTGGAGTCCGTCGCGTTCGGCATCGGCAAGGCGCAGCTCTACAACGGGCTGGGCTTCAGCATTCCGGTGTTCGGCCTCGGCACGCCCGGCACGGTGGCGCCTCCGGTCGTGGAGGACGACAACACGAACTCCTTCTTCGTGGCGGCGAGTCCCGCTGACGCCACGCATCTGAAGCTGTTCCGGGGCAGCGACCTCGGCCGCAGCGCCGCGAGCATCGTGTCCGCGCCCGATGTGACGGTGAACGCGTTCAGCGCCCCGGCCCCCGCCGCGCAGCCGGGCACGGACCAGACGCTCGACGCGCTGGACGCGCGCTTCCAGAACAACAGCACGCAGATCGGCAACCAGCTCCTCAACGTCCACTCCACCGGTTCCACGCAGTCGACGCCGACGTGGTACCAGATCAACACCTCCACGAGCGCCGTGACCACCGGCGGAATCTTCTACGAGACGGGCACCTCGCACGACTTCAACCCGTCGATCGTCGGCTCCGCCGTGAACGGCACCGCCGACAACCCCATCGGGCAGTTCTTCGTCACCTGGTCGGCCACCGACCCCGGCGGCGCGAGCACCACACCGCACCAGGTCAGGGTGAAGGGCAGCGGCCGCCTGGCGACCGACCCGGCCAACTTCGCCGGAGGCTCGACCTTCGGGCCCACGGCGAGCACCTTCTACAACCCGGATGACGACCCGGTCGGGCGCTGGGGCGACTACTCGGCGGTCACGATCGATCCGAGCCCCGCCACCGGCTGCCCGGTCGGCAACCGTGCCTACATCGTGAACGAGCGGCAGAACAGCCAGACCCAGTGGAGCTCGCGCTGGGGACGCCTCGGCTTCTGCTAGGCCGCTACGAACAGGCCGGCAGGGCCACGGTTCTCGGGGGTCGCAGGCGGAGGAGCGGTCGGACCGCTCCTCCGCCTCTGTCGTGCCTAGGAGTCGCCCTGCGCCGCGTCGGTCTTCGCGTCGGTCTCCGCGTCGGCCTTCGTGTAGAGGACCTCGCGGGCCTGTTCCGCCGCGCGGAGGATGCTCTCCGAGATGAAGTCGAGGAAGCGGGCGACGTTTTCGAGGCGGCCGGCGGCCGGGGTGCCGGGGCCGAGCACGGCGACGCCCTCGCGGGCGGTCTGGCTGAACCGGGTGTTGTCGCGGGCGCTGCGGAGCATCGACTGGTACCAGAGGTCGTCGTCGACGACGTAGCGCTCGCGGCGGCGCTCGTCGCGCTCGCGGCGGACGAGTTCCAGGCCGGTCAGGAACGTGATCGCCTTGGAGACGGATGCCGGGCTGACCTGGAGGCGCTGGGCGAGTTCGGCGGCGGTGAGGCTGCCGGCGTCGGTGGTGTAGAGGCAGGCCATCACGCGGGCCATCATCTTGGGCAGGCCCGAGTGCATGAGGACGGTGGCCAGCGTCTCCTCGTACTCGCGTACGGCGTCGGCGTCGCGTCCGTGCGGCTGGGGCACCGGCTGCGAGCCCTTGGCGGCGGCGGGGCTACGGCGCTGGGCGCGGCGTTCGGTGGCGCGGTGGGCCAGGTCGGCGCGGTAGGCGGTGGGGCCGCCGTTGCGCATGACCTCGCGGGTGATGGTCGAGGTGGGGCGTTCGAGGCGGCGCGCGATCTCGGCGTAGGCGAGGCCGTCGGCCAGTCCCAGCGCGATCTGCTGACGTTCCTGCTGGGTGAGCCTGCCTCCCGGCATCGCGTTCTCCTCGTTCGTGCTCGTTCGTGGGGTCGTATGTGGCCTGCTGTGCCGCCAGCTTAGCGTTCACCATCATTTCATTGCAATGGATTTCGTGATCGCCGTTGCGTTAGGCGCGAGCCAGTTGCAACACTTTTACTCATCTGACCTGTGTTTATGCCTCAGTTGCGCAACGAGCATGTTGCCTGAATCTAGAAAGCAACGTAGCGTTTTCGATGTCGGAAACGCCGACAGCGCACATCGAGCAGCAGGAGAGAACGATGCAGAAGTTCGACACCACCGCCCCGATCACCGCCGTCCTCGACATCCCCGCCGGCCGCGTCCAGTTCATCGCCGCCGACCGCACCGACACCACCGTCGACGTCCGCCCCGCCAACGCCGCCAAGAACCGCGACGTCAAGGCCGCCGAGCAGACCGCCGTCAGTTACACCGACGGCGTCCTGCGGATCCAGGCTCCGGAGCCCGCCAACAAGCTCCTCGGCACCGGCTCCGGCTCCGTCGAGGTCACGGTCCAGCTCCCCGCCGGCTCCAGTGTCGAGGGCAGGACCGCCGCCGCCGAGCTCCGTGTCGTCGGCCGCCTCGGCGACGTTGCCTTCGAGGGCGCGTACCGCCAGATCAAGATCGACGAGGCCGCGAGCCTCCGCCTCACCGCGACCGACGGCGACGTCGAGGTCGGCCGGCTCACCGGCCCGGGCGCCATCAGCACCGACCGGGGCGGCATCCGCGTCGCCGAGGCCGCCGGCCGCGGCACCCTCGTGCTCCGCACCCTCGACGGCGACATCACCGTCGGCGCGGCGGCCGGCGTCTCGGCCGCGCTCGACGCCGGCACCTCCTACGGCCGCGTCAGCAACGCCCTGCGCAACGACGGCACCACCGAGCTCGACATCCGCGCCACCACCACCCGCGGCGACATCACCGCCCGCAGCCTCTGACACGCCTCGACATCCAGGGGGAAGACATGAACGCGAACTGGTCCGGCATGGTGCCCGTCGACGACACCGCCCTCGCCGTCACCGACACCGGCGGCTCCGGCACCCCGATCCTCTACCTCAACGGCCAGTTCGCGACCCAGGGTTACTGGAAGCACCTCATCGCCGAACTCGGCCCGGACTTCCGGCACATCACCTACGACGAGCGGGCCCGCGGCAAGAAGTCCGGACTCTCCTCCGACTACTCCTTCGAGGCCGCCGTCCGCGACGTCGACGCCGTCCTCGCCGCCCGGGGCGTGCGGCGGGCGGTACTGGTCGGCTGGTCGTACGGCGCCTTCGTCGGCGCCCACTGGGCCGGCCGCAACCCCGACCGCACGATCGGCGCGGTCCTGGTCGACGGCGCGGAGCCGTACGACTGGCTGGACGACGCCCTGGAGCAGCGGATCCGGAAGCTCTTCCGCCGGGTGAGCTGGATCGCGCCGCTGCTGCGCCCGACGGGCCTGATCCCGCGGCTCGGCGCCCGGCAGATGGCGGAGATCAACATCGAACTGGGCAAGATCTCCCGCGAGCGCGAACTGGCCCCCGTCCTCGACGCCATCACCGTCCCGACGCGCTACGTGCTCGCCTCGGGAGCGTCCCTCGGCAGCAAGGGCGACGAGCAGGAACGCATCCGCGCCAGCCTGGACGCGGTGGTCGCCCGCAACGCGAACATCCGAGTCAGCGCGAAGGTCGCCAGCAACCACGACAAGATCCTGCGCAAGGACTACCGCGCGGTCGCGGGGGCGGTACGCGAGGTCGCCGCGCTCTAGGGACGCGGGGAGCGGGGGCGGCGAGGGGGGGCAGGGACGGGAAGGGTGGGCGGGCTCGCGACGGCGAGGCCCGCCCACCCCCCTGTGGTCAGCTGCCGGCCGTGATCTCGTTCGCGAGCCGCGCGCCGAGTTCCTGGCGCCGGACAACATGCCCTCAAGGGCATGGCGCGATAGCCGAATTGGTCTTGGAAAAGGACAACTCTCAGGTCATAGCGTCGAAGGAGTTCGCACACGGAGTTTCACAGCGAGGAGGATCCACCATGGCCGCCAAGAGGTTCATCGCCACGTCGTTGGCCGTCGCCGCGATCGGTTTCGTCGCAGTGGGCAGCGCGGAGGCCGACACGCCCACCCAGCGCAGGGAGCACGTCGAGGTCCTCGAACTCAACGTCCAGAACGACCAGTACGAGGCCCTGGACCTCGGTCGGCCGGGGCCGAGCCTGGGTGACATGGACGTCTACTCCGGCACGGCCCTGAAGGACGGCCGCAGCGTCGGACGGGGCGGCGGCTCGTGTCAGGTCATCTCCATCGCCGCCGGGGAGACCACGACGCAGTGCGTGATCACGATGGAGGTCGAGGGCGGCTCCCTGACGATGCAGTCGCTCTGGACGAAGGGCGACACCGCTCCGCTCGACATGGCCATCACCGGCGGCACGGGCGACTACGGCAACGCGCGGGGCACGGTGCGCTTCTGGGACATCGGGACGCCGAGCGAGAGGGCCCGGGCGGAGATCCCGCGCTGACGGTCACGATGCCCGGCATCCGGCTCAGGTTCCGGGGAGGATACGGCGCGTTTCGTAGGCCCACATCGCGATCTCGACCCGGTTGCGGGCGCCGAGTTTGGCCATCAGGCTGGCCAGATGCGTCTTCACCGTGCTGAGGCTGATGTGCAGGGCATCGGCGATCTCGGTGTTGGTCAGCCCGCGAGCGACGGCGAGGAGCACCTGCTCCTCGCGGGCGGTGACGGGGGAGACCGGCTGGGCCACGGGCCGCCCGGCGGGCAGGTCCGCGAACGCCTGGAGCAGCCGGACGGTGACGCTGGGCGCGATGAGCGCCTCACCGTCGGACGCCGACCGTACGGCCTGCGCCAGAAGGTCCGGTCCCGTGTCCTTGAGGAGGAATCCGCGGGCGCCGGCACGCAGTGCGCCGTAGACGTACTCGTCGAGGTCGAACGTGGTGATGACGACCACGGCCAGCGGGTCGGCGACGCCCGGGCCGGCGACCAGTCGGGTGGCCTCCAGCCCGTCGAGTACGGGCATGCGGATGTCGAACAGGCAGACGTCGGGGCGTAGTTCGCGGGCCAGACGTACCGCTTCCCGCCCGTCGGCGGCCTCGCCGACCACCTCGATGCCGGGCTGGGCGTTCAGCATGATCCGCAACCCGGTGCGGATGATCGTCTGGTCGTCAGCGACGAGGACGCGAATGGACACCGCTCTCGCTCCTCGCTCTCGGCAGTTCGGCTTCGACATGCCAGCCCCGGTCGGTACCCGGGCCGGCTCGTAGTGTGCCGCCGAGCAGGGTCGCGCGCTCGCGCAGTCCGGTAAGTCCGTATCCGTCGCGACCCCGGCCGGTGCGCCGGCCGTTGTCGCGCACGCTCACCCGTACCGTGTGCCGTTCCGCGGCGACCCGGACGACGAGCTCGGTCGCGTCGACCGCATGGCGCAGCGCGTTGGTCACCGACTCCTGCACGATCCGGTAGACCGCCGCGTCCACGGCCGGGGGCAGCGCGTCCAGTTCGCCGTCGAGCCCCAGGTCGACCCTGAGGCGACCACCCGGGGTGCGCACCAGGCGCTCCAGATCCGCGACTCCGGCAGGCGGCGCCAGCTCGGCGCCGACCCCGCGGTCGCGCAGCGCGGCGACCATGGCGCGCATTTCCTCCAGCGTGCGCGCCCCTTCCTCCTCGACCTCCTCCAGCGCCTCGACGGCGGCGGACGGGTCGGTGCCCGCGAGCACCCGGCCCGCCTGGGCGATGATCACCATGGCCGACACGTGGTGGGCCACCGTGTCGTGGAGTTCCCGGGCGAGCTGCTCGCGCTCGCGGGAGCGCAACTGCTCCAACTGCCGCTCGCGAGCGGTCACCCAGAACCGCACGGCAGCCCCGACCACGCCGGGCAGCAGCAGGAAGACGAAGCCCACGACCCTTTCGACGACCGGGGTCTCGTCCGTGACGACACACAGCGCGCCGACCGCGAGGACCACCGCACCGCCCAGCACGATCTCGCGTCCCGATCCCCACCGGGGCAGCGCGTACACCAGCACGAGCACGACCGCGCCCGTGTACAGGCCGACGGGCTCGCGCGGTGCGGCGACGAGCGAGACCACCGCAAGCAGGCCCACCGAGCCGAACGCCAGCGTCACCATCGCCAGCGGGCGGGTCCGGCGCCACAGGGGCAGCAGGCACAGCCATACGGTGAACACCACCGCCACCGGCCGCCACACGACGTCCTCGCGCAGGGTGGCCTCCAGTGCCACATCGGCAAGGCACGCGGCGAGCAGCGCCCAGTCCCGCCACACCCGGGCGGGCGCGTCGGGCGGCCGGGGTGCGGTCCACAGGGTTCGCAGGTCGTCTCGGAGCACGGTTCTCAGCCTAGGGACCGCGGCGTGCCGCGCATCGGCCGAAAGGACGGGTCGTCACTCCGCCCCGGGGCCGACGGACTTGCGGCCAGCGGGCCGATGCCGCGGAGCGCCGTGGCGACGAGCCTCGGCATCGGCGGCCGTACAAGGACGGCCGACGAGGTGGTTGGAGGACCCGATGCTCTCGAAAGCCCTGTTGCGCCTGGGCGCCAGCGCCGCCCGCCATCCCTGGCGGGTGATAGCGGCATGGCTGGTCGCCGCCACGCTCGCCGTCCTCGCCGCCGTCGCCTTCGGCGGGCGGACCGCGGACTCGATGACCGCTCCGGGACTGGACTCCCGACGGGCCGCCGAACTGATCGAGCGGGCGGGCACCGGCCAGGAGGGGATGACCGCCCAAGTGGTCGTCACCCCCGTCGACGACGGTGCGACGTTCTTCGACGACGACGGCGCGCGCACCGCTCTCACGCGGCTGCGGGCCGAGGTGAAGCGGCTGCCGCACGTGCTCGGCACGAGCGACCCGGCGGGGGCGCTCGACGCGGGCGGGGACACCGCCGTGCGCGGCGGCCTCGTTTCGGCCGACGGGCGGATCGCGGTCGTCCGGGTGCAGTACCCCGACCAGAGCCGGCTGTCGGCCGAAGACCTCCACGCCCTCGTCGATCTCGGCGACCGGCTGCGCGCCGAGCTGCCGCTGCGCATCGAGATGGGCGGGAACCTCTTCTACGCCTTCTCCGACCCCGACGGCGGCGCGAGCGAGCTGATCGGCCTCCTCGCCGCGGCCGCGATCCTGTTCCTGGCGTTCGGTTCGCTCGTCGCCGCCGCGCTGCCGATCGGCATGGCGGTCTTCGGGCTGACCGTCGGGGTCGCCACGATGACGGTACTGGCGGGGGTGACGGACGTCCCAACCTTCGCACCGGTCCTGGGCAGCATGGTCGGGCTCGGAGTGGGCATCGACTACGCGCTGTTCGTGCTCGCCAGGCACCGGGAGTACCTCGCGCGCGGGCTCGATCCCCGCGAGGCGGCGGGGCGAGCGGTGGCCACGGCGGGGCGGCCGGTGGTCTTCGCCGGCGTCACCGTCGTCGTGTCGATCCTCGGCCTGGCGGTCGCGAACGTGCCGTTCATGACGGTGGGCGGGCTCGCCGTCTCGATCGTCGTCCTGACGATGGTGCTCGCGTCGGTGACGCTGCTGCCGGCCTTCCTCGGCGCGGCGGGCCCGCGCCTGGCCCGGGCCGGCCGGATCGGCCGTGCTCTGCAGTCCAGGACGCCGGGCCGACTCGCACGGCGGCGGGACCCGGCGGCCGGCGCCGGCCACGCCGCCGGGTGGCGCCGCTGGATCGGGCACGTCGGCCGGCACCCGGTGCCGTACGCGGTCGGCGCGGCGGGGCTGCTGCTGACCGCGACGCTGCCCGTGCTCGGCCTGCGCGTCGGCCTGCCCGACGACGGCTCACTGCCCCCCAGCCGTACCGAGCGCCGGGCCTACGACCTCGTCGCCGAGGGGTTCGGCCCGGGCACCAACGGCCCCCTCGTCATCGCCGCGGACCCCGCCGGTGATCCCGGCGTGGTGGACCGACTCGTCGGGGCGGTCGCGGCGGATCCGGGCATCGCATCCGTCGCGCCGACGCACATCGACCGGGCCACCGGCATCGCGACCCTCGTGGTTTTCCCGACCACCAGCCCTCAGGACAAGGCCACGGCCGACACCATCGCCCGGCTGCGCACCGATGTGCTGCCCGCGGCGATCGGGCACGGCCCGGCCAGGGCACATGTCGGCGGCGCCGCCGCGAGCCTGTCGGATGTGGGCCGACGCACCAGCGAACGTCTGCCGGCGTTCGTCGCCGCCGTGCTGGCGATGTCGTTCCTGCTGCTGATGCTGGTCTTCCGCTCGGTACTCGTGCCGCTCAAGGCGGTACTGCTGAATCTGCTGAGCATCGGCGCCGCCTACGGCGTCATGGTCGCGGTCTTCCAGTGGGGCTGGGGAGGCGCACTCATCGGGCTGGAGGCGACGGTTCCGATCGTGTCGTTCATCCCGATGTTCCTCTTCGCCATCCTGTTCGGCCTGTCGATGGACTACGAGGTGTTCCTCCTCTCCCGCGTACGCGAGGAGTACCTGCGCACGGGCGACACCGGCACGGCGATAGTCGAGGGCGTCTCGCGCACCGCCCGGATCATCACCTCGGCCGCCCTCATCATGATGGCGGTCTTCCTCTCCTTCGCCGTCGCCGAGGACCCCTCCAGCAAGATGTTCGGGCTCGGCCTGGCCACCGCGATCTTCATCGACGCCACGGTCGTCCGCATGGTGCTGGTACCCGCGACCATGACACTCCTCGGCCGGACCAACTGGTGGCTGCCGAAGTGGCTGGACCGGATGCTTCCCCGCGGCCCGGTCGGCACCGACGACACCGACGACACCGACGCGGAATCCATGGGTGAGGCCCCGCGTCCGCGGCTGGTTGACCGTTGACCCGACTCCTGCCCGCCCTTGGCGTCCGGCCGGATGCGTCGTCGTTCTTCCAGCGCGGGATCACTCAGGCGGCCTCGGCTCCGGTGTCGGGGTGGCGGCAGTCGCGGCAGAGGCCGTCGGACGGTGGTGCGCCGCGGAAGGGGCGGCCGCAGTCGTCGCATTCCTCGAACCGGGAGCGGGGCGAGGTCAGGGTCACGCGGGCGGCAGGTGCGAGGACGGGCGCGGCGAGCACCGGTGGCGGGAGCAGGGCCGTGAGGCGGTGGGAGAGGAGGCCGGCCGGGTGGGCCAGGTTGTCCGGAAGGCCGGCCGTGAGGGTGCGGGCCACGGCGTCTGGGTGGGCGCCCCGGTCGAGCCAGGCGGTGACGGCCGGGGCGAGGCGCTCGATGTCGCGCTCGCCGAGGAGGAGGCGGGGCTCGCGCTGGCGGAGGTTGCTGAGGAGGGCGGCGGCGGGGCGGTCGCGTTCGGTCAGGGGAGCGGGCGGCGGTGGTGGCGGCGGCTTCGGGGCTTCCCGTACGGGCGCCGGGGGTGCCTTCCGTACCGGCGTTCTGGGTACGGGCTCGGGCTCAGCCCCCGGGCGGTTGTACGAGATGGTGCGCGGCGTGAACGTGCCGTTGGGCTGGCGTTGCCTCGTCCGCTTCAGGTAGCCGTGCTTTTCCAGCTCCCGCATCGCGGCGGCGATCCGCAGCTCGCTCTCCGGGTGGAGCGCGGCGATGGCCTTGATGCCGACCGAGGCCCCGGCGGGCAGCGACTGGATGTAGACGGCCAGGCCCTTGGCGAGCAGCGAGAGCTCGCGGTGCTGGGCGAGGTGGTTGCCCACGACGGTGTAGCGGGTCGTGTGCCGGACGTTGACGTGAATGAGCCCGGAGGCGCGCGAGGGCGCGCTAGGCTGCGTCGAAGCCATCGGGAAGTTGCCTCTTCCTCGGTGGTCAGGCCCTCGATCGGGATTGCAGTCCCGGCCGGGGGCCGTCGCATGTCTGGGGTTGTGGGGTGCTGCTGGCTGGAGCATATGCCAGGCAACCCGCGCCAAATCCAGCCCAGTTGGCCCAAGTCACCCGTCCGGGTGACGGGTACTGACGGACAGCCTCGGGGAGGCTGGAGGGGTTGGAAGGGTGGTTCCCCGGGGCTTTAAAGCATTTCTGTCGTGGGCCTCCGCGTCGCGGACGTCCGCGACGCGGCCGCTCATGACAGGGCCAGCTCCGCCCACACCGTCTTCCGAGGTACGGGCCCCGTCCGCACGCCCCAACTCCGCGCGAGCCCCGCGACGATGAGCAGCCCCCGGCCGCCCCCGTGCTGCGGAAGCCGGTCACCCCGCGTGTCCGTGACCTCGATCCGGAGCAGGCCCTCCTGCACCAGCAGCGCGAGGTGGAAGTCCCGGCCCGCGACATGGCCGTGCGTCACGGCGTTCGCGGCGAGTTCGCCGACGATCTGGGCCGCCGGCTCCGCCACGTACACCAGTTCCCAGGAGCCGAGGCGCGACGCGCTTGACCCTCACGTGGCGTGATGCCGCATCGTCGGGGGCGTGGAAGAACATCTGACCGTGGGGCGCGTGGCCGAGCTGGCCGACGTGAGTGTCCGCACGCTGCACCACTACGACGAGATCGGCCTCGTACGTGCCTCCGCGCGGACCGCCGCCGGATACCGGGCCTACTCGACCCGGGACGTGGAGCGGCTGCGGGAAGTGCTCGCCTACCGGCGGCTCGGCTTCGGGCTGCGCGAGATCGCCGACCTCGTCGACGACCCCGCCACCGACGCCACGGCGCACCTGCACCGGCTGCGCGGTCTGCTGTCCGAACAGCGCGACCGCGCCGCCGCCATGGTGACCGCCATCGACCGGGAGCTGGCGGCGCGGGCCATGGGGGTCAGGACGCCGCCCGAGGAGCAGCTGCGGGCGTTCGGGGCCCGGTTGTACGACGCCATCGGGTCCTCCTACCCGCACACCCGCCGTACCGAGCCGCGGATCGCCGCCCAGGTCTGGGACGCGCTCGGGGACGCGCGGACCGTGCTCGACGTCGGGGCCGGTACCGGCTCCTACGAGCCGCCCGGCCGCGAGGTCGTCGCCGTCGAACCCTCGGCGGTCATGCGGGCCCAGCGCCCCTCGGGCGCCGCGCCGTGCGTGGCCGCCCACGCGGAGCGCCTGCCGTTCAAGGACGGGGCCTTCGACGCCGCGATGGCCTTCAGCACCGTCCACCACTGGCACGACCCGATCGCCGGGCTGCGCGAGATGCGGCGGGTGGCGCGGCGGGTGGTCGTGTTCACGCATGACGCCAGCGACATCGGCTGGCGCCACCGGTTCTGGCTGTCCCGCGACTACCTGCCCGAGGTCGCGGGGCTGGTCGCCGGGCGGCCCCCGGTCGACCGGCTGGCCGACGCCATCGGGGCCCGCATGGAGCCCGTGCTCATCCCCTGGGACTGCGCCGACGGCTTCTTCGAGGCGTACTGGCGCCGGCCCGAGGCATACCTGGACGAGCAGGTGCGGCGCGGGAGTTCGGTCTGGGCCCGGGTCGGGGCCGAGGCCGAGCGGCGTGCGGTGGCCGGGCTGCGCGAGGATCTCGCCTCGGGCCGGTGGGCCGAACGCAACCACGACCTCCTCGGTCTCGACGCCGCCGAGCTCGGCCTGCGTCTTCTGGTGGCCTGAAGCGCGATGGCGTACACGACGGACGCGCCGGGGGCCGTACGGGTCGGGCGGCGCGGCGCGGGAGTCTTCTGGCGTTACTGGACCGCCTCCACGGTCAGTCGCCTGGGCGACCAGGTGACGTCGGTGGCCCTGCCGCTCGTCGCGGTGGTCACCCTGCACGCCTCGGCGGTCCAGGTCGGTCTGATCACGGCCGCCGCCTATGTCGCCTGGCTGCTGCTCGGGCTGCCGGCCGGCGTGCTGGTCAGGCGGCTGCCGCTGCGCGGCGTCCAGGTCGCGACCGACCTGCTCCGGGCCGCCGCCGTGGCCTCGGTGCCGGTCGCGGCGGGCCTCGGGGTGCTCGGCCTCGCCCACCTGGTGGTCGTCGCCCTGCTCGTCGGCTTCGCGAACGTCCTCTTCGACGTCGCCAACTCGACCTTCCTCCCCTCCCTCGTCCCGAAGGAGCAGCTCACCAACCGCAACAGCCTCGTCTCCGGGAGCGGCGCCGCGACCGAGCTGGCCGGGCCGGGGCTCGGCGGGGTGCTGGTCCAGCTCGTCGGCGGGGCCGGGGCGATGCTGCTGGATGCCGTCAGCTACGCCGTGTCCGCGGTTCTCCTGCGCGGCCTTCCCCGCGCCCCTTCGCCCGGAGGTCCGCCCGGCCCGGCGGCCTCCGTGCGGGAACAGATCCGTGAGGGTTGGCAGTTCGTCGCCCGGCACCCGGTCATCCGGCCGTGCGTCGCCGCCGCCACCGCAGTGAACATCCCGTACGGCGGGCTGATGACCCTCACCCCGGTCTTCCTGGTCCGCACTCTCCACGCCCCGCCCGCAGCCGTCGGCGCCCTGATGGCCGCCGGCGGTCTCGGCAGCGTCGTCGGCGCCTTCCTCACGCCCCGCCTGGTGGCCGGGTCCGGCAGCGGGCGGGTGCTGTGCCGGGCGGCGGTCGTCGCCTCCGCCTCCGCCCTCCTGCTGCCACTGGCCGGGGCGTGCGCCGGGTCCGCCTGGGCGGCGACGGTCTTCGCGCTCGGCAGTGCCGGTTTCTACGGCGGTGTCGTCGTGACCGCCGTCATCACCCGCACCCACCGGCAGACCCGGACCCCGCCGGAGCTGCTGTCCCGGGTGACGGCCACCGCGCGGTTCGTGTCCTGGAGCACCATTCCGGTCGGCGCCCTCACCGCGGGCACCGCGGCTTCGGCCTTCGGCGCCCGGACGGCCCTGCTCCTGTTGGCGCTGTCCTCGGTCGTCTTCCCTGCGATCCTCCTGGCGAGCCCGGTCCGCCGCATGCGTGGGCTGACCTGAGCCGTCAGGGCACAGGCTCCGGCGCCGTCTTCTCATGACGCACGGCCCGGCTCAAGCCGGGGCCGTGCGTCATGAGACCCAAGCCGGGCCCAGTGGCCGCCAGCCGCTATCCGGCCGCGATCAGATGTTCCCGATGAGCAGGCCGCCCAGCACGCCCGGCTCGGGCGAGTAGTAGTACTCGTAGATGGCACGGAGGTACTCCCGGCGCGAGATCACCCCGTCTCCGTCCGTGTCCAGCTGGAAGAACGCCTCCATCGCCTCCGGCGCGTCGGTCTTCCACACGTCCTTCACGAGGCGGTCGAACTCGTCCTTGCCGATCTCGTTGTCGCCGTCGACGTCGATCACGTCGAAGGTCGCGTGGCCGAGGCCGTCGACCACGTTGAGGCGGCTGGTGTCGACGGCCGCGAGGCGGTTGGCCGTGACGAACTGCTCCTTCGTGAGCCGTTCGCCGTTCGCGCCCGAGTGACGCAGCAGCTCCAGCCAGTACATCTGGTAGGTGGCCTGGAGCCCCTGGGCCCGGCGGTCGCTCTTGTCGATCTTGTACGCCTCGATGTAGCGGTCGACGAGCTTCTGGTAGTCCGACCAGTCGAGGTAGCCGTCCTGGTCGGCGTCCTTGCTGTCGAACTCGCGCTCGAGCTTGGTGGTGATGGCGTCCGTGGTCATGGGGCGTCGCATCCTTTCGGGATCTCGTCCTGCGGGCGCCCTCAGCATGGAACGAGACCTTCCGGCAGAACGCGGAACGGCGCATCTGCCACCCGATCCAGTGATCACTTCCGAGCCATGGCCGAGCGTCGCCGGTTCAGCGCCCGGCCGCCCAGCGCCGTCGCGACGACGCCGACGATCATTGCCACGTACGCGCCGCCCAGGCCGTTGCCCGTGCCCACGCCGCCCTTCGCCGTGGCGGCGACGACGGCGCCGAGGACGATGCCGACGAGGCCCAGGGCGGTCGCGAGCACCGGGCGGCGGCCGCGCCAGGCGAGCCCTGCGCCCGCAAGCGCCAGCAGTGCGCCGACCGAGGAGCCGATGCGGCCGGGGCCGAAGGAGTAGACGGAGGCGGCGAGTTCGTTCATGGCGGACATGGGGCTCTCCTGATGCTCGTACGACAGGGTGCTCGCCGAGCATGGCCGCCCGGCCCGGTCGCCCGCGTCCGGCGGGCGCAGACACTTCCGCCTGCTGCGGCCGCGGTAGTGAGGGCCGGAAGTACCGCGACCGCGGTAGGGACTCGGGCCCGTGGGCATGGCTAGGGTGCGGCGCATGAGGTCACAGCTCTGGGCGCGGTACGGGGACCGGGTCATCGCCGTCGGGGTGGCGGCGGCGCTCGTGGCCACCGGGCTCGCGGCCGGGAAGCCCGGGCACGCCGTGGGATACGGGCTCCTCGCCGCCGGCGGGCTCGCGCTCGTCGCACGCGGACGCGCGCCCCGCGCCGTACTCGCCGTGACCGGCGCCTGTGCGGTCGGCTATCAGGCGGCCGGGTTCGACGTGCCGGCGGTGGCGTACCTGTTCGCGGTGTACGCGGCCGTGCGGGCCGGGCATCGCGCGCTCACCGTCGCCGCGAGCGTCGCCATGCTCGCCGTACTCCCGCTCGCCGCTCTCGCCGCCGGGCTGCACGACATCGGCGAGGCCCTGAAGCAGGCCCGGGGCGCCCTCGAAATCGCGTGGCTGATCGCGGCCGGGGCGGCGGGGGAGGCGTTGCGGCAGGCGGAGCGGCGGGCGGACGAGGCGGAGCGGACGCGCGAGGAGACGGCCAGGCGCCGGGCGGACGAGGAACGGCTGCGGATCGCACGGGAGCTGCACGACTCGCTCACCCACCAGATCTCGGTGATCAAGGTGCAGGCGGAGGTGGCCGTGCACGTGGCCCGGCGGCGCGGCGAGGAGGTGCCGCCCGCGCTGCTCGCCATCCAGGAGGCCGGGCGGGAGGCGAACCGCGAGCTGCGGGCCACCCTGGAAGCGCTCCGGGACGACGACACCGCACCGCCGCGCGGCCTCGACGACGTACCCGAACTGGTCGAGCAAGCGCGGTCGTTCGGGCTTGAGGCCAGTCTGACGGTTCTCGGGCGGCGCGAGGACGTGCCGACGGCGGTGGACCGGACCGTCTACCGGATCGTGCAGGAGTCGCTGACGAACGTCGCCCGGCACGCCGAGGCCGCCACGACGGCGTCGGTACGGATCGACTGGCGGGCGGACGCCGTCGCCGTACGGGTCGACGACGACGGCAGGGGCGGGAAGGCGAAGGCGGTGGCGCCAGGGCTCGGGCTGCTCGGGATGCGCGAGCGCGTGACGGCGCTCGGCGGGCGGCTGAGCGCCGAACCGCGCGCCGGGGGCGGATTCACCGTCCAGGCCGAACTGCCCGTGGGGCGGACGTCGTGATCCGGGTCCTGCTCGTCGACGACCAGCCGCTCATCCGCAGCGGGTTCCGCGCGCTCCTCGACCTGGAGGACGACATCGAGGTGGTCGCGGAGGCGGCGGACGGCGCGGAGGCGCTGGCGCTGGCGCGGGCGCACGTGCCGGACGTGGCGCTCGTCGACATCCGGATGCCCCTCGTCGACGGCATCGAGGCGACCCGGCGCATCGCGGCCGACCCGGCGCTCGCGGCCGTCCACGTCGTCATCCTGACGAACTACGGCATGGACGAGTACGTTCTCGACGCCCTGCGGGCCGGCGCCGCGGGCTTCCTGGTCAAGGACGTGATGCCCGAGGACTTCCTGCACGCGGTGCGGGTCGCGGCGCGCGGCGACGCGCTGCTCGCGCCGTCGATCACGCGCCGGCTGATCGACCGGTACGTCACCCAGCCGCCGTCCGGCGAGGCCGGCGAGGGGCTCGAGGAGCTGACCGGACGGGAGCGGGAGGCGGTGGTCCTGGTCGCGCGCGGGCTGTCGAACGACGAGATCGCCGGGCGGATGGTGATCAGCCCGCTGACCGCGAAGACGCACGTCAACCGTGCCATGGCCAAGCTGGGCGTCCGGGACCGCGCGCAACTGGTCGTGCGGGCCTACGAGTCGGGGCTCGTGGTGGCGGGCGGGGCCGCGAGGTAGCGCGGGGCCATCGGATTCCGTCGGCGTCAGTGCGTCGTCATCGGGTTCCGTCGGCGCCAGTGCGTCGCCACCGGATACCGCCGGCGGTCGCGCGTCGCCACCGGCTTCCGCCCGCGGTCGCGCGTCGCCACCGGGTTCCGCCGGCGGTCGCGCGTCGCCACCGGGTTCCGCCGGCGGTCGCGCGTCGCCACAGGGTTCCGCCGGCGGTCGCGCGTCGCCACCGGGTTCCGCCCGCGGCAGCGCGTCGTCCGAAACCCGCCAGCGGCAGCGCCACGGCGCCGTGACCCTGGAGCCATGACCACCATCACGTACACCCCGCTCCCCATCCCGTCCGCCACGCTCACCGAGCTCCGCCGCACCGACGACGCCGGCCGCCCCTGCGTCCCGTACACCGCCACCACCGAGGACGACGGCGTCGGCAGCCCTCTGCGCTGCTGCCTCCGGCCGGTGGCGGCGGGCGAGCGGATCGCGCTCGTCTCGTACGCGCCGCTGCGGCGCTGGGCGGGCGAGACGGGCGCCGAGCCCGGTGCGTACGACGAGCAGGGCCCCGTCTTCATCCACGCGGAGCCCTGCGGCGGCCCGGCGGCGGGCTCCGCCTCGTACCCCTTCGACCGGCCCGGCGCCCTGCGCACCCTGCGCCGATACGACTCCGAGGGCCGGATCGTCGGCGGGCGGCTCCTGGAGATCCCGGAGGCGGCCACGGAGGCGTTCGACGAGGCGCTTGCGGAGGCGTTCGCGGATCCGGCGGTCGCGCTCGTGCACGTACGGGCCGTGGAATACGGCTGCTTCCAGTTCGAGGTGCGGCGCTAGGGTCGCCGTATGGCGAACGAGTTCACCCGATTCAGCGACGCTTTCTTCCTGGAGGCCGAACGGCACGCCGCCTGGGGCGCCGCCCAGCTGGAGGCCCTGACGTCCTTCCTGCCCGACGGGCCGTGGTCGGCCGACCTGGAGGCGTGCCGCTACCAGCAGGGCGGGCCGCAGGGCGAGGTGGAGCTGCGGGTCGCCGTGCTCGGCTCGTACGACATGGACGCGCGGTCGTGGCTGTGGGGCTGGGCGAACCCGGGGCTCCAGGGCGCCGAGGTGGTCGCCCTGACCAGCGCGATCGCGCGGTACGGGCGGGTGTACGGCATCGCCGAGCTCAGCGAGCCGGAGCTCGACCTGTCCGGCTTCGCCGACCCGCGCCACGCCGCCGAGATGCTCGCCTTCGTCGGCATGGGCGTCGCCGACGCCCCCGGCTACATCGGCGCTCCCGCCGGCCCCGGCACCCAGGTCTACTTCCTCCCCGACGATCCCCAGGTCCCGCGCCCCGCCCTGGACGCGATCACGCTGCCGCGCCACCTCCTCACCGGCGCCGGTCTCATCGGCCACGCGCCGCGCGAGGTCGTGGCCGGCTACTTCGACCACCACGGCGCGCCGTGGGAGGAGGCGGCGGACGGCCGGATCGTCGCGGACCTGCCGGACGGGACGGCGGCGGAGGTCGAGTTCGACGAGCTGGGGCGGATCTCGGGCGTGCGGGCCGTGGCCCGGCCGTGACGGTGTGGGGCGACGTGCGGGCGCGGGTGCGGCTGCTCGCGGACCGCGACCCCGAGTGCGCGCGGTTCGGCGCGGACACGCACCGGTACGCGCTCCGGCCGCCACTGTCGGAGGCGGCGATCCGCCGCTTCGAGGCCGCGCACGGCATCGCGCTGCCGCCGGCCTACCGCTCGTTCGTCGCCGAGGCCGGCGACGGCCCGGCGGGACCCGGGCACGGACTGATGCCGCTGGCCGAGCCCCGGCCGGAGGCCGCCGAGGCCGCCGAGGCCGACGACGAGTGGGCCGTCGACGCCGAGTGGCGCGAGGACCGGCTGCCCGGCCGTCTCGCCACGCCCTTCCCCCTCACCGAGCCGCTGCCCGGCCGTCTGCGGGGCCGGCCCGAGTCGCTGACCCCGGGCACGCTGACGCTCGCGGAGCTGGGCTGCGGGATGTTCGTCCGCCTCGTCCTCAACGGCCCGCGGGCGGGCGAGGTCTGGCACCTCGACCCGGACTGGGGCGGCTTCGTGCCGCGGCACGGGGACTTCCGGTCCTGGTACGAGGAGTGGCTGGACGCGGCGTGAGGCGGCGGCCCGGGAGCCCGGGAGCAGGGTCAGTGCACGCAGAACTCGTTGTCCTCCGGGTCCCGCATCACCGTCCAGGTCCCGCCCGGCTCCGCCACCTCGCGCAGTACGGTCGCGCCCAGGCCCTCCAGACGGGCGACCTCCTTCTCCCGGGTGCCCGGGGCCGGGTGCAGGTCGAGGTGGAGGCGGTTCTTGCCGGTCTTCGGCTCCGGGACGCGCTGGAAGAGGATGCGGTGGCCCAGGCCGGTGTCGGTGGCCGGGTCGAAGGGGTCGTCCGGGTGGCGGACCGCGGCGAGGTCGCGCCAGGCGGGGTGGCCGTCGACGGTGAGGGTGGCCTCGGCGGGGACGGCGCCGGCGGCGAGCAGGCGGGTGACGAGGGGGCCGTGGTCCTCGAGGTGGTAGTCGAGGGCGGCGGCCCAGAAGGCGGCCTGGGCGTGCGGGTCGGCCGAGTCGATGACGAGCTTCCAGTGGAGTGCGGTCATGCAGCTCTTTATAGACCGGCTGCCCGCCCGGCGAGCCGGTGATCTGCGACGGAAGTCACGCTCTCGGCGCGGCGATGCGCTCCTAATGTGGAGGGATGAACGATTCGCCCGGCTGCCCGCTGCTCGGCGTCGCCGCCACGTACATGCCCCGGCTCTCGGAGTTCGCCTTCGAGCCGGGCCTCGTGGCCGCCGTCGACCAGCACGCGGCGGCCGTGTGCGACGCCCTCGTACCCGCCCAGCGCGGCCCGCAGGGCGCGCCGCGGGCCCGCACCGTGCGTCGCGAGGAGCTCGCGGACTACGTGCTCGGCTTCACGGACCGGCTGGCCGAGGCCGACTGGGTGGAGCCGGTCGGCCACGACTTCGCCACCCTGCGCCTGACGGCCGTGTGCTGGCTGATCCGCGAGTACGACCTGCTGGCGGCCTAGCCTGCGGGGTCAGGACCGCTCGCCGCCGTCGCCGACTCGGACCCCCAGCCGTCGCCGTAGCCCGCTGGGCCGACCGCTCCCCGTCGTCGTCGCCCCGCCCGTAGCCGGCCGGTCAGGACCGCTTCCCGCCGTCGCCGTCGCCGTCGCCGCCCCGCGCGGTCAGCGGCCGCCCTGTGCCGACGGGGTGGCGGCCGCTTCGGCTGCGGGGGCTTCCGCCGATCCCGTCGCCACCACCACCGCTGCCGCCTCCGCCTTCGCCACCTCCACCTGCGCCCGGCTCCGGCGCGCCGTCCGCAGCGCGTCCCAGCTGAGCACCGTCAGCGCGAGCCACACCAGCGAGAAGCCCGCCCAGCGCTCCGCCGGCATCGCCTCGTGGAAGTAGAGGACGCCGAGCAGGAACTGGAAGACCGGCGCCAGGTACTGCAGCAGGCCGAGCGTCGACAGCGGCACGCGGATCGCCGCCGCCCCGAAGCAGACCAGCGGGATCGCCGTCACCAGACCGGTCGAGGCGAGCAGCAGCGCGTGGCCCGTGCCGTGCGCGCCGAAGGCCATCTCGCCGTGGCTGCCGAGCCACAGCAGATAGCCGAGCGCGGGCAGGAACTGCACGGCGGTCTCGGCGGCGAGCGATTCCAGGCCGCCGATGTTCACCTGCTTCTTCACCAGGCCGTACGTCGCGAAGGAGAAGGCGAGGGTGAGCGAGATCCACGGCGGCCGGCCGGCGCCGACGGCCAGCACGACCACCGCCGCGAAGCCGATGCCGACCGCCACCCACTGCGCCGGGCGCAGCCGCTCCTTGAGGACGAGGACGCCGAGGGCGATGGTGACGAGCGGGTTGATGAAGTAGCCGAGGGACGACTCGACGACCCGGCCGTTGTTGACGGCCCAGATGTAGAGGCCCCAGTTCACGCTGATCACGGCCGCGGCCACGGTGATCAGGGCGAGCTTGCGCGGGCTGCGCGCCAGCTCCCGTATCCAGTCCCAGCGGCGCAGCGCGAGCAGCGCGAGGCCGACGACGGCGAGCGACCAGACCATCCGGTGGGCCAGGATCTCGACGGCTCCGGCCGGCTTGACCAGCGGCCAGAAGAGCGGGACCAGTCCCCACATGCCGTAGGCGCCGATCCCGTAGAGCAGTCCTGCTCGTGTCTCTCTGTTCTTCGTCTCGGTCTTCGTCTCCACCGGACCTCCCGCCCTGCGCCGCGCTGTCCCGTCGAAGGTAGCGCCGCGCAGGGCAGCCTGTCATGTCCGTATCGACATACGGTCCTTACGGATCAAGGAGGCGGGTGAGGGGTCGGCCTACGAGGTGGCGAGCGCGTCCTTGATCGTGTCGGCGATCGGGGTGGTCGGGCGGCCGATCAGCCGCGCCAGGTCGTCGCCCCGCGCCGCCAGCTCGCCGCGCGCCACGGCCTCGTCGATGTCGACCAGGATCTCGGCGAAGGGCTGCGGCACCCCGGCGCCGACGAGGATCTCCAGGTGGGCGGCGGCGGGCACGTCCGAGTACGTGATCTCCTGGCCGGACTGCCGGGCGACCTCGGCCGCGTACTCGGCGAACGACCACGAGACGTCGCCGTTCAGCTCGTACGCCCGGCCCAGGTGCTCGTCGAGCGGGCCGGTCAGCACGGCGGCGGCCGCGGCCGCGTAGTCGGCGCGCGGGGCGGAGGCGACCCGGCCCTCGCCGGCGTTGGCGACCACGGCGCCGTGGGCGAGGACGGGTGCGAGGTTGGCGGTGTAGTTCTCGGTGTACCAGCCGTTGCGGAGGAAGGTGTACGGCAGGCCGGAGTCGAGGATCGCCTGCTCGGTGCCCTTGTGCTCCTCGGCGAGGACGAGACCGGCCCCGGGGCCGCCCAGGATGCCGGTGTACGCGAGCTGGGCGACCCCGGCGGCCTTCGCGGCGCTCACGACGGCGGTGTGCTGAGCCACCCGCCGCCCGATCTCGTGGCCCGAGATCAGCAGTACCCGGTCGCCGGCCGCGAAGACGCCGGCCAGGGTCTCGGGCTCGTCGTAGTCGGCGACGCGCAGCTCGACCCCGCGCTCGGCCAGGTCGGCGGCCTTGGCCTTGTCGCGGACGACGGCGACGACGGACTCGGCGGGGACGCGGGTCAGCAGCTCGGCGACGACGAGGCGGCCGAGCTGTCCGGTGGCGCCGGTGACGACGATGCTCATGGGGTTCTCCCAGGGGTGTGAGGGGTCGGTCGAGCGGGTCTCCCTCCACCGTAGGGCGAGCACTAACTATTCGTAAGTACCCACTTTGAAGTAAGGTACTGGTATGGGAGTAAGTGACAAGGTGCCGCCGATCATGCCGGTCGTGGTCGACGCCATGTGCCCGGAGCGCCGCGTCCTGGAGCACGTCACCAGCCGCTGGGCCGTCCTGATCCTGATCGCGCTGCGGGAGCGCTCGTACCGCTTCAGCGAGCTGCGCCGCGCGATCGGCGGCGTCAGCGAGAAGATGCTCACCCAGACCCTGCAGACCCTGGAGCGCGACGGCTTCGTCCACCGCGACGCCAAGCCCGTCATCCCGCCCCGCGTCGACTACAGCCTCACCGGCCTCGGAGCGGAGGCCGCCGACCGGGTCTGGGAGCTCGCCCGGTGGACCGCGGGCAGCATCGACGCGGTGGAGGAAGCGCGCGTGCGTTACGACGCGGTGCGCGAGACGTCCCAATGGCGTCGCCAATGACGTTGTAGCGCCGCCCAGTTGATCCGCGGGGCCGTACGATCTCCTTCACCGGCTGGGGGATCGCGCGAGAGACCGTGGGGGAAACATGGTGTACGCGTACGGAAGAGTGCTGCGCGCCGGTGCCGTCGTGGCGGCGGGCGCGCTGCTCGTGGCGGGCTGCTCGTCGGGCGGCGGCGGAGGCGACGGGAAACCCTCGCGAGGAACACCGGGCGCGACCGGAACCGCGACCGGGACCGCCGCCCCGGCCCCGAGCGCCACGCCCACCGCGCTCGACTTCACCCCGGACCCGAAGCGCGTGCCGAAGAACGCCGCCGAGGCCCGGCGCCTCGCGCTGGCGATCGTGGCGGGGCCCGAGTCCTGGGGGCCCGACTACGTCAAGCGCAGCCCGTACCTCAGCGACCCCGGCTCCTGGCCGGTCCTCGACGCGAGCTGCGAGTGGGAGGTCGAGCCCCTGCCCGGCTCCGTCCTGGCCAGCGTCACCGCCTACAGCGAGATCCCGGCCGCCGGCGGCAAGGGGCCGCTGCGCGTCGCCGCGACCGTCACCGTGCACCGCACCGAGTCCGACGCCGACTGGGAGATGGCCGAGACCCTGGAGGAGGCGCTGCGCTGCCCCGACCAGCAGCTGCGCGAGGGCGAACGCATCACCAACCTCGGGTCCCTCGGCCTGCCGTACGGCAAGGGCGGCAACGCCCATGCCGCCGACTCCCTCGTCGAGAGCGGCTCCTACCTGAACGACGCCTTCAAGGGGCCGCAGCCCTACGGCTGGTACGAGACCCGCATCGGCCAGGTCACCCTCGCCACCAACGTCAAGGGCGCCCCCGGCCACACCGAGGACGTCACCACCCTCCTGACCCAGGCCCAGGTCACCATGGAGGCGCGTCTCAAGGCGCAGATGGGAGCCCAGTCGTGACCGTGAACCCCGGCGCGCTCCAGCCGCTCCTGCCGTCCGACCCCTCCACGATCGCCGGCTACCGGCTCCTCGGCCGCCTCGGCGCCGGCGGCATGGGCGTCGTCTACCTCGGCCGCACCGACACCGGCGCGCTCGCCGCCGTCAAGGTCACCCACGCCGACCAGGCCGACCAGGCCGACTTCCGGGCCCGCTTCCGCCGCGAGGTCGAGGCCGCCCGCCGGGTCGTCAGCCCCTGGGCCGTGCCCGTGACCGGCGCCGATCCCGACGCCCCCGAGCCGTGGATGGCCACCGCCTTCGTGCCGGGACCGTCCCTCGGCGAGGCGGTCCGCGAGCACGGGCCGCTGCCCGAGCGGAGCGTACGCATCCTCGGCGGCGCCGTCGCCCGGGCGCTCGCCGCCGTGCACGCGGCCGGGCTCGTCCACCGGGACGTGAAGCCCGGCAACATCCTGCTCGCCGCCGACGGCCCCCGGCTCATCGACTTCGGCATCGCCCGCGCGACCGGCGAGACCGGGCTCACCTCGGCCGACATGGTCGTCGGCACCCCCGGGTTCCTCGCCCCCGAGCAGGCCGAGGCCCGCGCCGCCGAGATCGGCCCCGCCGCCGACGTCTTCGCCCTCGGCTGTCTGCTCGCCTTCGCGGCCACCGGCCGCCCGCCGTTTGGCACCGGCGCCCTGGACGCGCTGCTCTACCGGACGGTGCACGACGAGCCCGACCTCGCCGGCGTACCGGAGCCGCTGCTCGACCTCGTACGGCAGTGCCTCGCGAAGGAACCGGCCGCCCGCCCCACCGCCGAGGAGATCGCCGGCCGGCTCACCGAGGACACCCCCGGCGCCCCCGCCGACTGGCTGCCCGCACCCGTCGTCACCACGATCGCCACCCGCTCGGCGGCCATGCTGGCGCTCCCCGACATCGACCCGACCGCGCCCGGCACGGACCCGGCGGACCCGGCCGCCGCGGCCGGCCCCTCCCGGCGCCGGCTCCTGCTGTACGCCGGTGCCGGTGCGGCGGTGCTCGCGGCGGGCGGCGGCGCCTTCGCCCTGCTCAACCGGAGCGACGACGCCGGCACCGACGGGAAGCATCCCGCGCCCAAGGCCCGGAACACCTGGGCCATCGGTGTCCTCGCCGACCTCTCCGGGCCCGCCCAGGAGATCGGCCGGGCCCAGGAACGCGGCGCCCGGCTCGCCGTCGAGCGCTTCAACGCCGTGCACAAGGGCAAGCCCTTCACCCTCGAACTCAAGGTCTCCGACGACCGCGGGGACCGCGCCGGTGCCTTCGCCGCCGCCCGCCGGCTCACCTCCGACCCCTCCGTGATCGCCGTGCTCGGCCCCACCTCCGACGACACCGGCATCGCCGCGCTCCCCGCCTTCGAGGAGGCCGACGTGCCGCTCCTCACCACCTCGGCGGGGTACAACCTCTTCACCCTGCGCGGCGAGACCGGCCCCCAGAACGCGACCGTGCTGCGCGCCATCCCGAGCCACTTCATGGCGGGCGCCTACCTCGCCCTGTCCACCACGCTGCTGCCGCAGGTCCGCCACCCCGGAATCCTCCAGGAACGCACCGACGACCAGTACAGCTGGCAGTACGTCAGCGGCGCCCGCTTCGGCTTCACACAGGCCGGTCTCAAGCCGCACTACCGGGTGATCCCGGGCCGGGCCACCGACTACCGCCGGATCATCGGCGAGATGATCGACGCCGGCATCGACACGTACGTCCACTGTGGTGTGCGCTCCACGGCCGTGCTCGCGGCCCGCGCCCTGAACGAACTCGGCTTCACCGGGCCCCGGTTCACCGGCCAGCACGTCTTCGGCTCGCAGTTCCTGAAGGAGGCCGGGAGCGCCGCCGAGGGCTGGTTCGTCTGCGCGCCCGTCATCGACCCCGTCCAGCGGGCCGCCGACACCAAACAGAAGCCCGCCGACCGGAAACTCACCCAGGAGTTCCTCGACGCCTACCGCAAGCGGTACAACACCACCCCGGACTTCTACACCGGCGAGTCCTTCGACGTGGTCAACCTGGTCACGTCCTGGCTCGCCAAGAGCGCAGTCAAGGGCCCACTCACCCGTAAGGGCCTGTGGGATGCCCTGCGCAGGCAGACGTACACCGGGGCCATGGGCGGTTACCAGTTCGACCAGCACGGCGAACTCAAGGGCGTCGGCACCTTCATCTACGGCGTGCAGCAGGGGGCCTACAAGTTCATCGGCGCCGCCCCCGGCCAGCCCCAGAACAAGAAGAGCTGACGGTGCAGCCGCTCAAGAAGGCCGACCCCTCGGTCATCGCCGGCTACCGGCTGCTCGGGCGGCTCGGCGCCGGCGGCATGGGCGTGGTCTACCTCGCCCGGTCCGCCGGCGGCGCGCTTGCCGCGCTCAAGCTGATCCGCGCCGAACACGCCGCCGACCCCGGCTTCCGGGCCCGCTTCCGCCGCGAGGCGACCACGGCCGAGACCATCACCGGCCGGTGGGTGGTCCGGGTCCTCGGCTCCGACCCGGAGGCCCGGGAGCCGTGGCTCGCCACCGAGTACGTGCCCGGGCCCTCGCTCGCCGAGGCCGTCGCCCTGCACGGCGCACTGCCCGAGGACACCGTCCGCGCGCTGGGCGCCCGGCTCGCCGCCGCCCTCGACGGCATGCACGCGGCCGGGCTCGTCCACCGCGACGTCAAGCCGGGCAACGTCCTGCTCGCCCTCGACGGGCCCCGGCTCATCGACTTCGGCATCGCCCGGGTCAGCGGCGCCACCGCGCTCACCGCCACCGACGCGATGATCGGCACTCCCGGCTTCCTCGCCCCCGAACAGGCCCGGATCGCGGGCGCCGGCGAGGTCGGCCCGGCCGCCGACGTCTTCTCGCTCGGCTGCGTCCTCGCGTACGCGCTGACCGGGCAGCGCCCCTTCGGTACGGGTGCGGTGGCCGCCGTGGTCTACCGCACCGTCCACGAGGAGCCCGACCTCGACGGCGTACCGGAGGCTCTGCTCCCGCTGGTCACCGCCTGCCTCGCCAAGGACGCCGCCGACCGGCCGAGCGCCGCCGAGGTGCGGGACGCGCTCGGCCCGTACGCGGGAGCGGCGGCCGGCGACTGGCTGCCGCCCGGGCTGCCCGCGCTGATCGCCCAGCGCTCGTCGCGGGTCCTCGACCTGCCGGTCGCCGACCCGACCATGCTCAACCCCGAGGAACAGCAGGGGACTTCGCGACGCCGCTTCCTCGTCCTCGGCGCCGCCGGGGCCGCCGCGGGCACCGGTGGCCTCGCCGCCTGGCTGCTCGGCGGCGACCCGGCCGGGACGGGCGGCGGCACCGGCGGAGGCGCGGCCGCGCCGCGAACGGCGTACACGCTCGGCGTGCTCACCGACCTCAGCGGCCCCGGCAAGGCGGACGGGCGCGCCCAGGAGCGCGGCCTTCGCCTCGCCGCGGAGACCTTCAACGCCCGCGCGGACCGGCCCTTCGACCTGGCGCTCAAGGTGACGGACGACGGCGGGGACCCGAAGCGGGCCGCCGCCGGGGCCCGCGCGCTGCTCAAGGATCCGGCGCTGGTCGCCGTGCTCGGCCCGACGACCAGCGACACGGCCGTCGCCACGGTGGACGCGCTCGTCGACGCGAAGGTGCCGGTGCTGAGCGTGATGGCGGCGGTCCCCTCCGAGACGACGATCCGGGGCCAGACGCCGGATCTGCGCACGTACTTCGAGGCGCGGCCCAATTCCCTGACGATGATCGTGCCCTTCGGCCGCTACCTCTCCGAGCACCACCGGGGGCGCACCGCGGTCGTCGAGGACCGGGCAGGCGGCGACTACGGCTGGCTCGCCGCCCAGAGCGTGCAGGCGTCGCCGCCCTACGGCGGCACGGTCACCCGGCACCAGGTCGCGGCGGACAGCGAGGACTTCGGCCCGGCGGTCCGGGCTGCGCTCGCCACGTCCCCGACGGGCGTGATGTACGTGGGGAACTCGCCGCGCCGGGCCGCCCTGTGCGCCAAGGCGCTGCGGCAGCAGGGATACCGGGGCCCGTGCGGAAGCGTGGAGCCCGCGCTCGGACCGGAGTTCCTCGCCGTGGCGGGCCCGGCCGCCGAGGGCTGGTACTTCGGGACGGCCTACACCGATCCCGACACGGTCCCGGCCGCGAAGGAGTTCGCCGCCGCGTACCGCAAGCGCTGGCGGCTCGCGGCCACGGACCCGGTCGACCGGTTCGCCGTGGAGTCGTACGACGCCCTGTTCTGGTCGGCGCAGGCGCTGCGCACCGCCATCCGGAGGAACCCGGAGCGCCCGGGCGCGGCGATGGCGACCGTGTTCATGAGGGACGACCGGGTGTACCGCGGTGTGGGACGGTCCTACGAGGCCATGTCGGGCGACGTCTCGAAGTCCCCCCTCGACGGGCTGACCCTCTGGCAGGTGAGGTCCATGGCTGCCTCCGACCCGGGCCCGCGCCACGCTCCGACCCGGACCAGACGGCCGATCGCCGCCCCGAG